>JALVTX010000273.1 GCA_027035825.1 Mariprofundaceae bacterium | reverse complement strand
CGGTCATCAGCGGGATCTCGCCCATGTACACGGACTGGTCGCGCACCTCGCGCACGGTCTTGTTCTTGGAACCGCGCTTGGACGAATCGGATTCGTAGATGGTCAGGCGCAGCTTCACCTTGACCGGAATGGCATAGGTCAGATCGCGGCGGATGCACTCCTCCAGGTCATAGCGCGGCGGGCTGTATTCGAGCCCCAGGAAGTCCAGTTGCGCGTTGCCGCCATAATCCCGGATGGGGAAGACGTTGCGGAAGACCTCCTCCAGCCGCGATTCATTGATGTCGGTCTTGCCCCGGCCCACGCCCAGGAACTCGATGTACGAGTCCGTCTGGAGTTGCAGCATGTTGGGCATGGAGATGACCGGGTGGATGCTCCCGAAGTTCTTGCGGATGCGCTTCACGGACGCTTGCTTTGCCATGTTGACCTCACCAACCTTCAAAAATGCGAAAAAAGGCAAGCCCCGGCGGCCCTTTCGCCGCCGGGGTGTCGCCCCATTACTGATCGTGTACCGTCAATCGGATCAGCAACAATTACTTGAGCTCGACCGTCGCTCCCGCTTCCTCGAGCTTGGCCTTCAGCTCCTCGGCCTCTTCCTTGGCCACGCCTTCCTTCACCGGCTTCGGCGCGCCGTCCACCAGCTCCTTGGCGTCCTTCAGGCCCAGGCCCGTGATCTCGCGCACGGCCTTGATGACCTGAATCTTCTTGTCGCCGGCAGAGGCGAGAATCACGTCGAACTCGCTCTTCTCCTCGGCCGCGCCGGCATCGCCGCCGCCCGCCGCCGGAGCAGCCGCCACCGCCACCGGGGCCGCCGCCGAGACGCCGAACTTCTCCTCCAGCGCGCTCACCAGCTCGGACATCTCGAGCACCGTCATGTTCTCGATTGCCGCAATCAGATCGTCTTTCGTCAGGGTTTTTGCCATTTTCTAAGCTCCTTTTTGTTGTGGTTGTAAACTGAGGGTATTGCGAACGGCTACGCGGCCTGCTTCTGGTCGCGAATGGCCGCCAGCGTGCGCACGAACGAAGCCGGAACCTCGTTGAGCGCGCGGACGAAGCCGGAGACCGGGCCCTGCATGGCGCCCAGCAACATGCCCAGCAGCACCTCGCGCGGCGGCAGGCTCGCCAGCGACACGACGTCCGCCTTCTCCAGCCGCTTGCCGTCGAGCACGCCGCCGATGATCTCCAGCGCCTTGTTGCTCTTGGCGAAGTCGGCCAGCGCCTTGGCTAGACCCACCGGATCATCGCCGAAGGCAATCGCCGTCGGCCCGGTGAACAGCTCCTCGGCCACCGCGAAATCGGTGCCCTCGGCCGCCCGCCTGGCCAGCGTGTTCTTGACCACCTGCATGCGGATGCCGGCGGCGCGCAGCTTCCGGCGCAGCTCGCCCATCTCGGCCACGGTCAGTCCCCGATAGTGCGTCACCACGCCGGCCGATGCCTCCGACCAGGCCGCATGCAACTGCTCGACCACGCGTTGCTTGTCTTCCCGATTCACATCTACCCCCTTCTTTCGATCCGCAAGAAGGAGCTTTCGCTCTCCATCTGCGCAGGCCCTTGCGGATTAAGCCTTGCGGCGCCCGCGGTCTTGGACGGATCGTTATTCAGCCGCTCGCCTCGGGCCACGGCCCTCGTTGAGCGGCATTCGCTTCGGCGAGCTACAGGCTCGCCAAATCCACCGGCACGCCAGCGCCCATGGTGGACGAAATCACCAGCCGCTGCATGTAGCGGCCCTTGGCGGCGGCGGGCCTCATGCGGTTGAGTTCATCCACCAGGAAGCGGATGTTCTCCTCCAGCCGACCGGCGTCGAACGAGCGGCGGCCGACCGGCGCGTGAATCACGCCCGCCTTGTCGGTGCGCACCTCGATCTGGCCGGCCTTGACGGCCGCCACGGCCTTGGCCACGTCCATCGTCACCGTGCCCAGCTTCGGGTTCGGCATCAGGCCGCGCGGCCCCAGGATGCGGCCCAGCTTGCCGACCTGCGCCATCATGTCCGGCGTGGCGACGACGCGATCGAACTCCAGGAAGCCTTCCTGCACCTTCTCCACCAGGTCCTCGGCGCCGACGATGTCCGCCCCGGCCCCCTTGGCCTCCTCGGCCTTCGGCCCCTTGGCGAACACGGCCACGCGCACCGTCTTACCGGTGCCGTGCGGCAGACTGATGGAGCCGCGCACCATCTGGTCGGCATGACGGGGATCCACGCCCAAGTTCACGGCCACGTCCACGGACTCGTCGAACTTCGCCGCCGGCTGCGCCAGCACGGCCGCCACGGCCTCGGGCAAGGGCACCGGGTTCTTCGGCGCGGCCTCGCGTGCCGCGCGCATGCGTTTGGACAGTTTCGCCATGACGTCAGCCCTCCACTTCCAGGCCCATGGAACGGGCCGTTCCTTCAATGATCCGCATCGCGGACTCCACGTCGTACGCGTTCAGGTCGGGCATCTTGGTCTCGGCGATCTCCTGCACCTGCGCCCGCGTCACCTTGCCAACCTTCTTCTTGTTCGGCTCGGCGCTTCCCTTCTGGATACCCGCCGCCTTCATCAGCAGCACGGAAGCCGGCGGCGTCTTGATGACGAAGTCGAACGAGCGATCCTTGTACACATTGATGACCACCGGCAGCGGCAGCCCCGGCTCCACGTCCTGCGTCCTGGCGTTGAACGCCTTGCAGAACTCCATGATGTTCACGCCGGCCTGGCCCAGCGCGGGGCCCACCGGCGGCGCCGGGTTCGCCTTGCCGGCCGGCACCTGCAATTTTACGGTTGTTTCAAGTTCCTTGGCCATTTGTCCTTCCTTTTAACCCTTCTCGACCTGGACAAAGTCGAGTTCCACGGGTGTTGGCCGGCCAAAGATGGACACGCTCACCTTCAGCTTGGCCTTGTCTTCCATCACCTCTTCCACCACGCCGTTGAACGACGCGAACGGCCCCTCGAGCACGCGCACGGCGTCGCCGACCTCGAACATCACCTTCGGCCGCGGCCGCTCCACGCCCTCCTCGATCTGGCGCTTCAGCGCCTCCACCTCGCGCGCCGGCATCGGCCGCGGCTTGCCGCCGGAGCCCAGGAAGCCGGACACCTGAGGCGTATCCTTCACCACGTGCCAGGTCTCGTCGTTCATCTCCATCTCGACCAGCACGTACCCCGGGAAGAACTTGCGCTGGGAGCTGACCTTCTTGCCCTTCTTCAGCTCCACCACTTCCTCGCGCGGCACGATGATCTCGCCGAACTGGTCGGACAGCCCCGAGCGCTCGATGCGCTCCTTCAGCCGCTCGGCGACCTTGTCCTCGAAACCCGAATATGCCTGCACCACATACCACTGCTTGGCCATCAGAGCACCTTCTGCACGAGCCAGCCCAGCAGGCCGTCCACGGCCCACAGGAACAGCGCCACAAATAGCACCATGACCACGACCATCAGCGTGGCCTGCATGGCTTCCTTGCGCTCGGGCCAGACCACCTTTCGGGTCTCGGCCTGCACTTCCCGCAGGAACTTCTGCGCTTGTCCGATCCGGCTCATCAATATTCCTCTTTTTCCTTCAGGCGGCCGTCTGGCTGGCAGGCCAGGAGGGACTCGAACCCCCAACCCCCGGTTTTGGAGACCGGTGCTCTACCAATTGAGCTACTGGCCTTCGACCAAACCCTTAAACCTTGGCTTCCGTATGCAGCGTATGCTTGCGGCAGAAGGGGCAATACTTGCGAAGCTTCAGCTTCTCGCTCATCGTCCGCTTGTTCTTGTCCGTCGTGTAGTTCCGCCGCTTGCACTCGCCGCAAGCCAAACTCAGCAATTCACGCATTCCACACTCCAAGGGCAACAAAGCAGCGGCAGGCTGGCTGCCGCTGCTTCCGGGTTGCCGTGATTACTTGATGATCTCGGTAACGACGCCGGCGCCGACCGTGCGGCCGCCCTCGCGAATCGCGAAACGCAGCTCCTTGTCCATCGCAATCGGCGTCAACAGCTCCACTTCCATCGAAACGTTGTCACCGGGCATCACCATCTCCGTGC
>JALVTX010000272.1 GCA_027035825.1 Mariprofundaceae bacterium | reverse complement strand
GTTTCCGCGATCCCGGTACCGAGGGTCGATCAGTGATGAATAGGCCGCGATGTCCCGATGGCTGATGGCGGCATCGCGCGCATCCAGCACGGCATGGATGGCGGCCTTGTCCGAACCGCCGCAGGCGGCCAGCCAGCCGCTGCAGGCCAGGGCGAGGGCCGCGAGAATGCCTCTAGCGGATGAAGCGCGCAGCCTTCCGGCTCCACTCGCTCTTGGGATAATTGTGGCGCAGGATGAGCGCCGTGTTGCGCGCATCGTCCTTCACGCCGAGGGCATCCCACGAGGCGGCCAAGTAGTAGAGGGCCTCCTCGATCGAAGGCGTGGTCTGGTATTTTTCCAGCACCATCTGGAAACGGTTGGCGGCGGCAACGTAGCGCTGGTGATCGAAATAGAATTTGCCGACATCCAGTTCATGCTTGCCCAGCCGGTTGTACAGGCGTTGCAGGTGGCGGCGGGCGTCCTTGGCATAGACGCTCTTCGGGTATTTCTTGAGCAATGTCCTGAAGCTCTCGATGGCGGCCAGGGTTTGGGCCTGATCCTTCTCGGCCGGCGAGGACTCGCGCAGGTGGCTCATGCCCAGCATGTACTGGGCGTAGTCCACGTTGGGGTGTCGGGGGTGCCGGCTGACGAATTCCTCGGCCAGCGTTTCGGAGAGCACATACTCGGTGGACTTGTAGGCGGCGAAGATGCGAAGCAATTCGGCCTGAATCGTGTACTGGCTGTAGGGATGGTTGGCGCCGAATTTCTGAAGGAAGAGGTCGGCATCCTCATACTGGCCCTTGGCGAGCATCTCCTTGGCATGTTCATAATCGGCCTTGGCCGTGTCCTTGGGCGTTTCGGAAGTGGTGGCGCAGGCGGCAAGGGCCAGCGCGAGAAGCCAGGGCGCGAAGCGTTTCATGGACGCGATGCTATGCCCGGCCCACAAGCGCGACAACGGCCAGATGCCGTCCGGCGCCCGCGCCGTCCCTGCGCCAGGAAAAAAAGCGGCGCGCATCGCAGCAGGTGCAGGCGGCGATGCGCTCGATGTGCGATTCATTCAGCCCCGCCTGGCGCAACTGGAGTGCATTCAGCGCTTGCAGGTCGGCGAAATGACGCCCCCCCTGATGGCGGACGTGACGCTTGGTTTCGCCATCGTCGCTAGCTAGCGCCCGGGCCGTGTCCGCGCCGATTTCAAAGCAGCACGGGCCGATGGCGGGGCCGATGGATGCGACCATCCGTTCGGGCCGCGCACCATGGTCGCACATGAGGCTGACGGCGCGACCGGCCGCGGCCGCTGCCGTGCCGCGCCAGCCTGCGTGCACGGCCGCCACGACGCCCGCCTCAATATCCGCCAGCAGCACCGGCACGCAATCGGCCGTGCGCACGGCCACGGCCGCGCCGTCCAGGCCGATCAGGATGTCCGCCTCGTCGGCGTGCGCGCATCCCGCCCCGGTGCAGACAAGCGCCCGGACGCTGTGGGTCTGCCGGGCGCGATGCGGCGGGACGTCCAGCCCCGCGGCGCTGGCGAAGCGGCGCAGGTTTTCGGCCACGTGGGCCGGGGCATCGCCGATGTCCTCGCCCAGGTTCAGGCTGTCGAATGGCGGCGGGCTGACGCCGCCCGTGCGCAGGCTGAACGCGGCGCGCGCGCCGTGCCGGGCCAGCAGTCGCGACGCCAGCAGGCATTCAGGCATATCCGGCCTCCAGCGCCGCATCCAGCCGCCGCAGTTCTTCCGGCCAGGGGGCGATGCACTCGATGATGTCGCCGCTGACCGGGTGGGCGAAGCGCAGCAGTTCCGCGTGCAGGGCCTGACGGTTCAGCGCCAGGATGGCCTCGCGGGCAGCCTCCGGCACGTCCCGCCCGGGTCGGTAGGGCCGTGCGTAAGTGGCGTCGCCCAGCACCGGATGCCCCATGTGGCTCAGGTGCACCCGAATCTGGTGCGTGCGACCGGTGTGCAGGGTGAGACGCAGGCGGCAGAAGTCGCGGCCGAAGCGCCGCTCGACCCGCGCCTCGGTCAGGGCCCGCTTGCCATCGGCGCGCACGCCCATCTTCTTGCGATGCGCCGGGTGCCGGCCAATGGGCGCGTCGATGGCGTGTTCCGACCAGCCCGGCGCGCCGCGGCACCAGGCCACGTACTGGCGATCCAGGGCGTGGTCGGCGAACAGGGCCGCGAGACCGCGCTGCGCGGCTTCGGTCTTGGCGACGACGAGACTGCCCGAGGTGTCCTTGTCCAGTCGGTGCACGATGCCCGGACGCTCGACGCCGTTGATGCCGGGCAGGTCGGGGCAATGGTGAAGCAGCGCGTGCACCAGCGTGCCGCGCGCGTGTCCGTGCGCGGGATGCACGACCATGCTGGCGGGCTTGTTCACCACCAGCAGGTGTTCATCCTCGTAGAGGATCTCCAGCGGAATGTCTTCGGGCGTGAGGTCGAGGGGTTCCGGCTCGGGCAGGCGAACCGTGATCCTGCTGCCAGCGGCAACGCGCATGGAGGGACGCGCGGGCGGCATGCCATTCACCGTCACCGCGCCGCTCTGGATCAGCTTCTGGATTCGGGCGCGGGACAGTCCCGAGGCTTGCGCCAGCGCCTGATCCAGCCGCTGGCTGGCCAGCGATTCATCCACGCAGAAGTTTAGCAGCCCGGCTTCGTCAGCCGCATCCGTTGGCGTCATCGGGGGCTCCGAAAGGCCGCCGGCGTCTTATTCGTTGGCGGCCTTCCGTTCAATACCCGGCTCGCCAGCCGTCTCGTTGCCATTGCCCGGCTGGGCGCCCGCATCGGACTGCGCCGGCGCGTTTTCGCCGCGGCTCCTGCCGCGCCGGCGTCGGCGCCGGCGGCGATTGCCGCTCGAGCCGTTGCTGGAAGACGCCTGGGTCTGGCCCGCATGGCCGCCGGCCGCTTCCTTGGTTGATGGCTGATCCGTAGCCTTGGCGGCGGATTCGCCGGTGGATGCGACATCGGATTGTTTGCTCCGCGGCTGATTATCGTTTCTGGTCTGAGACGCCTCCGCAGTCCGGCCGTTCTGCAGGTTGGAGGCGTTCTGGCGCGAAGCGTTGCCGCCGCCCTGGCCGCCCCGGCGGCCGCGCCCGCCGCGCCGCCTGCGCCCGCCGCGCTTGCGCGAGGCCGCCTTTTTGGCCGCGGCCGCCTCTTCCTCCTCGCGTTTGCGGCGTTCCTCTTCTTCCTGCTGCTTCTTTTTCGCCGCCTTGCCCAGCAGCACCTCGGCGATCTTGCCGAGCAGCCCCGCCTTCTTCCGTTCGCCCCTGGCTTCGGTCTCCGGCGCGGGCTCCGGCATGGCCGAGGGGATGCCCACGATGGGCGTGCTCGGCTTGAGCTTGCGCCCCGTGCGCTGCGGCTTCTTGCCCTTGAGCGTGTCCTCCAGCACCTCGGTGCGCTGCTGGCCGTTGTCCGTCCACTGGCGCTCGATGCGGTAGTGCGGGATCTCCAGATCGGGGCGGATCTGGAGGTTGATCTGCACGTCGTAGATTTCCTCGATGCGGGCGATGTACTGCCGCTTGTTGTTCATCAGGTATTCGCCGGTGGCCTTCGGCACCTGCACGATGAGCACCGGCTTCTTGCCCGCCTCGGCGTGGTCTTCCATGCGCGTGAGCATTTGCAGCGCCATGGATTCCACCACGCGCACGCGGCCGCGGCCGTTGCAGCGGGGGCAGACCTCGGTGGTGGACTCGCGGATGGACGAGCGCAGCCGCTGGCGAGACATCTCCAACAGGCCGAAGCGCGAAATGCGGGCGAACTGCACCCGCGCCTTGTCCATCTTGCAGGCCTCGCGCAGCGTCTCCTCCACCTGCTGGCCGTGCTTGCGGCTGGCCATGTCGATGAAGTCGATGACGATGAGGCCGCCAATGTCCCGGATGCGCAATTGCCGCGCGATTTCGCGGGCCGCTTCCAGGTTCGTGTCCAGCGCCGTGTCGTCGATGTGCTTCTTGCCCGTGGAGCGCGAGGAGTTGACGTCAATGGCCGTCAGCGCCTCGGTGGTGTCGAAGACGATGGAGCCGCCCGAGGGCAGGCGGATTTC
>JALVTX010000271.1 GCA_027035825.1 Mariprofundaceae bacterium | reverse complement strand
GCTGATGCGCGTCTGCAATCGCTTGCGCAGGATGCCGGAGGTGGCCAGTTCCTCCCACGGCGTGTCCGGCAGGCCTTCGCTCTTCGCCCAGTCCTCGCAGGCCTCGCGCGCCGGCACCACCAGCGCCACCAGGTAGGGCTTGCGGTCGCCATAGACCACGACCTGCTCGATCATCTCGTCCGTCGCCAGGAGTCCTTCAATGCGTTGCGGGGCGATGTTCTCGCCGCCGGAATTGACGAGAATGTCCTTCTTGCGGTCGGTGATGTAGAGATAGCCGTCCTCGTCCATGCGGCCGATGTCGCCGGTGTGCAGCCATCCGTCCACAATGGTTTCCTTCGTTTCCTTGCGCCGCTTCCAGTAGCCGGCCATCACGTTCGGGCCTCGGGCCAGGATTTCGCCATCCTCGGCGATGCGCACCTCGACGTTTTTCACCGGCTTGCCGACGGAGCCGATGCGGCGATCGTGCACCGGGTTGACGCTGATGAGGGGCGCGGCTTCCGTCATGCCGTAGCCCTCCAGCACCGGCAGGCCGATGGCCTCGAAGAAACGCGCCACCTCGGGAGGCAATGCCGCGCCGCCGGAAACCAGTAGCCGCAGACGGCCGCCGAAGCGGTCGCGGATTTTCTGGCCCACCAGGCGATCCAGCAGCCGGAAGACGGCGGCATCCAGCCCGCGCAACGTGCCGCGCCGCATGCCCAGCGCCAGGAAGCGGCGAAAGAGCGCCTGCTTCAATGGCGACTGCTTGGCCACCTGGCCCAGGATGCGGCTGCGCACCACCTCCAGCAGCCTCGGCACGGCGATGAGGATGGTGGGGCGCGCCTCGGCCATGTTGCGCGCCACCGTGTCCGGCCGTTCGGCGAAGGCCACGGAGATGCCGAAGCTGTAGGGCAGGAAATGACTGGCCATGCGCTCCAGCGCGTGCGCCAGCGGCAGGAAGGAGAGCATCACGTCGTCGGCCGAGAACGCGTAGATCTCGGGAATAGCGGCCAGGTTGGCCATGATGTTGCCATGCGTGAGCATCACGCCCTTCGGGTCGCCGGTGGTGCCGGAGGTATAGACCAGCGTGGCCAGCGTCTCGGGCGTCACCTCCGCCAGTCGGGCGTGCAGCTCGTCCACCCGCACTTCGCCGGCTTCCAGCTCGGCGAACAGCCGCAGCTTGTCGCCGTCGGCCATTTCCTCGATGGCATAGACGGCCTTGAGCCTGGGCAACCCGGCAGCCGCATCAAGCAGCCGTCGGGCCACCTTGCCGCCGGACGTGATGGCGAACTTCGCGCCCGAATCGTTCAACACCCAGGCGATGTCCTGCTTGCGATAGGAGCAGTAGAGCGGCACGGTGACGCCGCCGATGGCCAGGATGGCGTAGTCCGCCACGGCCCACTCGGGCCGGTTTTCCATCAGGATGGCCACGCGGTCGCCCGGCTTGACGCCGGCGCGCAGCAGCCCCGAGGCCACGTGGCAGACGCGTTCGCGCATGTGCTCGTAGGTGATGGGGGCATAGCCCTCGGGAGTGCGCCGCCACTGGGCCGGCCGGGCCGGATGGCTCCGGGCCGTGGCCAGAAAGGCCGCCGGCAGGCTGGCGGCGGATTCCAGCGCGCGGATGCGTTCCCGGGTCATGGAGTTGCCTCGGTGTTCTCCTCCTTCTGGCCGGATGGGTCGCCGGGCGAGTCATCCGTTTTTTTCTTGGGCGCGCGCTTGCGCGTGCGCGTGGACGCGGAAGAAGCGGCGCGCTTGCGCGTCGTCTTGCCGGCCGTGGCGGCGGCCTTGCGGGCGCGGGCGGGTTTCGGCTTGCTCTCGGTTGCGGGCGTGTCCGCTGTTGGCGGCTCCGGTCGGGGCTCGGGTTGCGTTTGTTGGGGCGCTTCCGGGGGCGCGGCTTCCGCCGTTTCGGCATGGGCGGCGTCCAGCTCCCGGTGCACCAGGATCGTCATGTGCGTGATGACGATCCCGGGCACGCTGGCCACGGCGGCCAGCAGCGCGCCGGCCAGCACCAGCGCGACCAGGTGCGCGATGCCGCCCCAGAAGCCGCTGGCGGCGAGCACCGCCGCCACCTGCGGACCGGCCACGATGTGCGCCAGCCCCCAAGTGATTTCCAGGCCCAGCCACACCGGCGACAGCACGATGGCGGCGATCAGCGCCGTGGCCAGGGCGCCGCCGAGATTGTAAACGGCGAGTTCCGCGAAGCGTTCGCGCAGCAGCCGCCACAAGGTGTCCCGCAAGACGTTGGCATCGGCGTCGGAAATGGCCACCCGCGCCGCGATGTTGAACAGGGCCAGCAGCAGGCCCAAGGCCACCACCGTGTTCAGAAGCAGCAGCGGCACGCCGGCCAGCGCCAGCCACACGAGCCCCAGGCCGGGGATGCGCGCCAAAAGCAGCGCCAGCACCTCCACGATCAGCAGCGCGAGCAGCGCGCCCACCGCCCAGGCCGGCAGCATGACCAGCGAGCGGATGCGCGACCATGCGAAGCACATGGCGCCCTTGGTGTTCGGCATGGGCTCGCCGCGCATGTCCAGGTCGAGCTGGCGGGCCAGGGCCGTCAGGCCGAACAGCGTCCACAGCAAGGTGGCCGCGCCGCCGACGAAGCGCCAGAAAATGGCCGCGCCGCCGCCCGTGGCGAGCATGCCGAAGAGTCCGTAGATGACCACCGCGCCGGTCAGGGTGCAGGCCATGGTGATGAGCAGCGTGGGCTTGATGGCGCTGCGCGCGGCGGCCAGGAGTTGTTCGGGGTTCAGGTAGCGCATGGATGACCTCCCTGGCGCGATGGCCAAGCCCCATCGCGCGTTCCTCATGAGGTCAGTGTAGAAGCTCGGCCGCCAATCGCAAGCCGCGGGGCGGAGCGCGGCCGCTGGCGGGATGCTCAAGGATGCCTTAGCTTGGCCGCGGAATCGCCCGGGCAACGGGCATGTGATCTTGATGTTGTTGTGAGGAGGCATGGCTTGGAGGCGACGCCAGCGTTCATGCAGGGCGCCATCGTCGGCGCGGCCTATCTGCTGGGGGCCATCCCGTTCGGGCTGCTGTTCGCGCGATGGTTCACCGGCAAGGATCCGCGCCAGCATGGCAGCGGCAACATCGGCGCCACCAACGTCTCGCGCACCGGCGGCAAGGCCGTGGGCGCGCTCACGCTGCTCGCCGACATGGCCAAGGGCGCGCTGCCGGTGCTCTGGGCCATGCACGCGGGCGGCGAGCGGCTCGTTGCGATGACGGCGGCGGCGGCGTTCCTGGGCCACATCTTCCCCGTGTATCTGAAGTTCCGGGGCGGCAAGGGCGTGGCGACGATGTTCGGCGTGTTGCTGCCTTGGCAGCCGATGATGGCCGTCATCGCCTTTGTCGCGTGGCTGGCGGCGCTCGCCATCTGGCGTTACGTGGCGCTGGCCTCGATCCTGGCCGGGTTCACGCTGCCGCTGTCGGCCTGGTTGCTGCACGCATCCACCCCCTGCCTTGCCGCGGCCATCCTGTTCTGCGTGCTGATGCTTGCGCGCCATCACGGCAACATCCGGCGCATGCTGGACGGCGTCGAGGACAAGGTGGGCGAGCGCGCCGAATGAGCCCGGGCGCGCCGCGGCGGGCTTGCATCTTGCGGCGAGGTGTGCCATTGTTTGATAAATCAAAGGGTTGGGCCCGGAGGTTCACATGAAACTTCAATCCCGTCTGGCGCTGATGCTGGCCGTGTTCGGCCTGGTTGCGTGGGCGCCCGCACAAGCATTCGCGCGCGCCGATAATCTGGCCATGCCGGCCGAGGTCAGCGCCGACGACATCAAGCCGAATCTGCCGCAGCCGTACATCGTCAAGAAGGGCGACACGCTGTGGGACATCGCCAAGTATTTCTTCAAGGATCCGCACAAGTGGATGAAGATCTGGGAGCGCAATCTCTACATCACCAATCCCGATCTCATCTACCCGGGCAACAAGATATGGTTTGACGCCACGCGCAAGAAGACCGGCGGCCTGACGCTGGTGCGTCCGCACCCGGTGGTGCGCGTCAAGCCGGTGGAGCGGCTGGAGCGCCCGATTGATCCCAGCCTGCT
>JALVTX010000270.1 GCA_027035825.1 Mariprofundaceae bacterium | reverse complement strand
CCCGGCGCGAGGTCTCGGCGGCATCGTCCAGGTATTGATCCTTGACGGCGGCGTGAATTTGTTCCACGTCGTGCGCTTCCCGCAGCTCCAGCAGGCGGGCGCGCAGATGTTCGCCAAGGCGGGCGGCTGCGTCCGGTTCCAGCCAGGTTCCGGAGGACTCCCGCAGCCAGCGGCAAAGCATGGCGGAGAAGGAGGCATAGTCGTCCCAGGAGAAGAAATCGTCGTCCAGATAATAGACCTGGCCGTCGTCATCCATGCCGAAGTTCGAGAGGCCCTCGTCCAGCCGCTCGCCGAAGCGGGCGTGAAAGCGAAGGTAATGGTCGCAGAGGGCCAGGATGGGGGCGAGCGGGTCCGGCAGATCCTCCAGCCGGAGCATGTGCAGCGGCGTCAGCCGGGGTGAGAGGTTCCCCGCCTGCCAGCGCCCCTCCTCGCGCCAGACCAGCCAGAGGCGCAACGGATGAAAGAGCGGCGTCGGCCGCGCGTCGGTCTGCCAGAAGCAGGCGCGCTCGCGCGCGATGCGATCGGCCGCCCAGGCGCGGGCGATGTCCGGCGCGGAAAAGCGGCGGTTCCGGTTGCTCTTGAGCACCCAGTGGTCGGAAACCCGCACGCGGGTGATGGGCTTGCCGGTGAAGGCGCCGCCATGCTCCAGCGCCTTGGGCGGCAATTCCAGCAACGAGGCCGCCAGCGCCGCGGCCTCGGGCGGGGCGGCGCTCATGCCGCCGATGACATGAATTTCCGCATGCATGACAAGGTCATGCTAGGCCCGGCGCGGGGGTTTGCAATCTCGGCCATGCGCGGGCATCCTTCACGTGAATTTGAAGGGAGCGAAGCCGTGAGCGAGAAGTCGATTCACCCGGACATCGAGGCGCTGCGGGCGCTGCGCCGCGCGCTGGACGAGGAAGGCGAGGGGGCGCTGCTGCGCTTCAGCACCGCGGATGGCGCGGGGGAGCTCAATGTGCGGCGGGGCCGCTTCCTCACCCGGGGCGGCGACGCGGATGTGGTGGTCGCCTTGGGCATGCTGGCCGCCGAGCCGGCGGTGGCGAGCGCGCGCCCGCCCGCCGAGGGCGACGAGTGGAAGCTGACCCGCGAGGATGCGCGGGCGCTGGTCATCCGGGCCATGTATGGCGCGACGCTCTCCGACGAGCGGGTTCTGTCGCTGTCCCGGTTCTTCTCCGCCATGCCGCCCATCCGGGTGCGGCTGGCGCCGATGTATCCCTATGCGGATTTCTTCCCCGGTTTCACGCCCTACATGCGGCTGCACGCCGATTCCCTGTTGCAGGGCGAGGTGCGGCTGGCCTCGTGGCTGGGGGATGTGGCAAGCGCCGGGGCCGCCGGGGAAAAGACGCGACTGCTGCTGGTGATGTATGTGCTGGGGCTGATTCAGCCCAGGCCGAAGCCCAGGCCGTCCATTTTTGGCCGGCTGATGAACGCCATCCGGGGAGTGTGACGACATGGCCGCCGAAATCGTGAAGATTCTGATTGCCGGGCCGGTGAACGCCGGCAAGAGCACGCTGATTCGCCATCTGAGCGACACCGAGGTCGTCTCCACGGACAAGGCGGCGCTGGATGACGTTTCGCGGCTGAAGGCGCAGACCACGGTGGCCATGGATCATGGCATCCTGCACGTGGCGGACGATCTGGAGCTGCATCTCTATGGCACGCCGGGGCAGCGGCGCTTCAGCTTCATGTGGGACGTGCTTTCGGTCGGCGCGGCGGGGCTGATTTGCCTGGTGGACGCCACGAGCGAGGAGTCCATCGCGGAGCTGGGCTACATCTACGATTACTTCAGGAAGAAAACGAAGCTGCCGGCCATCGTTGGCGTCACCCGGCAGGACGTGGCGGGCGCGGCGACGCCGGCCGAGGTGGCCGAACGGCTGAACCGGCCGGACGTGCCCGTCATGGCCTGCGACCCGCGCCGCAAGGAGGATTCCAAGGTGCTGGCGCTGAGCCTCTTCGAGCTGATTCTCAAGGGTCAGGAGGAGCTGGAAGAAAGCGACTTTTTCTGAGTTCTTTCGAACGGGCGTTTGCGCCCGGCCCGCGGCTGGAGGTTTACAGGCGAAGGATGAAGCCTCTGGCGACCGCGTTTTTCCCGAGCTTCCGTTTGGCCGTTTCCGCCGCCTTGCGGCTTGGCCAGGGGCCGACAAGCACGGCGAACAGCGATTCCTTTCCCCATTTCCGTTGCTTTTTCAGGATGTGCGTTGTCCAGCCGCCGCGCGCGAGCTTGCGCGCTAGCGCTCCGGCCCGTTGTTGCTCCCGGAATGCGCCCGCCTGCACGAAATATCCATGCAGGCCGCGCCGGTGGCGTGCGCGTCGGCGTTCGGCGGGCGTCGCGCGGGCGGAATGCGGGCGAGCCGCGGCGTGAGGTGCGCGGGAGGCCGGGCGGGGCCTGGATGTGGTCGAGGCGCTGGCGTCGGGGCGCTTGATGATTGGTTTGGGGCTCGGTTTGGGGCCCGGCTTCGGTCGCGCCGGCAGGGGCATCCTGGGGGGCGCGCTTTTTATCGCGTTGTCCCTGGCTCCGTCACGGTTTGCGCCCTTGCCGGACGGCGAGAGCACCACGAACGCGACGGCGGCCGTGGCCGCCAGCGCCACGATGCCGGCCAGCAGGCGCTCGCCCTTGCCTGCTTGCCAAGAACCGCGAGGCGTCGGTTCCGTCACGGGTCAGGCGAGGATGGGCGCGACGCGCTCGCGGAATGCCTGGTAGCGGAAAGGCTTTTCCAGCACGTTCAGTTCCTTGTCCGGCCAGCGGCCGCGCAAGTCCTCCGGAAAGCCGGTGACGAAGATGACGCGATCCAGTAGGGCGGGATTGACGTGCGCGAGGCTGTTGTAGATTTCATCTCCGGTCAGCTTCGGCATGCGCACGTCCAGCAGGATGAGGTCGTAGCTTTCCCCGTTGGTGGTGAGGTCGAACAGCCCCTGCACGGGGTCGGTCAGCGTCCGGATGTCGCCGGCCTCGCCGGTTTCGCCCAGGTAGCGTTGCAGAAAGGCCGACAGGATGCTTTGCACGGTGGCCTCGTCCTCGATGATCAGGGCTTTCCTGACGATTTTGTTGCTCATTCCTCTCCCTCCTCGTTCTCGCGCGCGCCTTGCAGCGCCCGCGCGATGATTTCGATGTTGGCCAGCGCTTGCTGGCAGGTCTCCGCCAGTCGCTGGTTGTTCATGGACAGCGCCCGCGCGAGCTTCTCCCGCAGTTCCGGGATGCGCGCCTCGATCGCGGGCCAGCAGGCCGCGGTGGTCAGGAAATGCTGGCAGAGCAGGCAGCCGTCCAGCAGGTAGCAGGGGCCGTCCTTGCGGCAGAAGCCCAAGCTCCCCGTTTGCAGGTTCAGGCTTGTCAGCATCGCTTCGCGCGCGACATCATCAACCGCGACGGCGCGACCCGTCACGTCCACGAAGGGTGGAGCGCACCGCGCCCGTCGCGCCGCTTCGTCGGCCAGGCGCCAGCGGCCGTCCTCGCCGGGCTCGATGCCCGGCCACTGCCACAGGAACAGCTCCGCCGCGCGTCGGGCCGCGCCCTCGGGACGGGCTGCCTCCAGCCAGCGGGCCACCAACAGGGCCGCTTGGCCGGCCGGGGTTTGCTCATGGGCGGCGAAATCCATCCGGTGCCCGCCCGCCAGCCTGAGCACCGGGATGCCGTGCTTCGAGCGCGGCGAATCGGTGGTGAGCGACGCCGCCACGCGCTCGGTTTCGCCGCCGCCGAAGGGGACGTCGCAGGCATATTCGCCGAGAAAGACCTCGATGGGCTGGCCATCGCCAGCGGCGGTGAACAGTTGGTGTTCGGGCACGCCTCCTTCCTCCTTCGCGCGAGATGCGCGCCATGCGCGTTCGCCGAGTATGGCAGAGTTCTCAGTCGTTCGAAAGTCCGATGGCGGCCAGGGGCGCCGGCGGCAGAAGCGCCGCCGGGTTGATGCGCGCGCCGCGAAAGCGCACGCCCCAGTGGAGGTGGGGGCCGGTGGCGCGGCCGGTGGCGCCGACCTCGCCGATTTTCCCGCCCGTGTTCAGCCACTGACCTTCATGCACCTCCAGGGCGCGCAGGTGGGCGTAAATGCTGACCAGCCCCTCGCCATGACCGACCAGCACGGTGTTGCCGCTCAGAAACATGC
>JALVTX010000269.1 GCA_027035825.1 Mariprofundaceae bacterium | reverse complement strand
AGCACTCGGGCGAGGCCACGGACTCGCTGCCCAGCAGGGCGCGGATCGCTTCCTCGGAGCCGTGCCGCTTCAGCGGCGTGTGGCAGGGCTCGTGGTAGATGTAGCGGCGGCCGCTCACGCCCTCGGCTTTCACGCCCTGGGCCATCAGGTATTCGTGGATGTCGATCAGCGGCGCATCGGGGAACACCTGCTCCAGCTGGTACTTGGTCAACTGGTCGTAGCAGGTGCCGCAGGAGACGATGACCGCCTCGAAATCCAGGTAGGCCAGTGCCGTGCGAATGCGGTGGAACAGCACGCGGTTGTCGTAGGTGATCTTCGCGCCCTGCCTGGCATCGCCGCCGGCCGTGCTGGGGTAGCCGCAGCAGAGGTAGGACGGGGGCAGCACCACGTTCAGCCCCAGCTCGAACAGCATGGCCTGCGTGGCCAGCCCCACCTGCGAGAACAGCCGCTCCGAGCCGCAGCCGGGGAAGTAGAACACCGCCCGGCTCTCGGCCCGTTCCGGGTCGCGCAGGATCGGAATCTCGTTCGGGTTGCGGCCGTCGATGCCCAGCATCGTGCGCGCGGTGTCCAGCGGCGGCTTGGGCAGCGGCCGCTCAACGAAGCTGATGACCTGCGCCGGCACGCCCGAGAGATTGCGCCGCGCCGCGGGCCGCTTCCGCACCAGCCCCAGCACGCGCGCCGCCCGGTGCGCCAGCCGGTGCGCCGCGTAGCCCCAGTTGATGACCGTCCGCCGCATCAGCCTGACGGCATCGGGATGCCGCAGCGTCAGGAACAAGAGCGACAACCGCGCGCCGAGGTTCGGCCGCGCCTGCCCCTTGTCCTTGAGGATGGCGCGCATGCGCTCGGTCACCTCGCCGAAGTCGATGTTCACCGGGCAGGGATTCACGCACTTGTGGCAGATGGTGCAGTGGTCGGCGACGTCCGCGAGGCCCGCGAACTGGGCGAACGAGATGCCGTTGCCGGTCTGCGATTCATAGAGAAACGCCTCGATGATGGCGCCGGCGGCCTGAATCTTGTTGCGCGGCGAGTAGAGCATGTCCGCGCGCGGGAAGTGGGTGTTGCACACCGGCTTGCACTTGCCGCAGCGCAGGCAGGGCGAAATCTCCTCGGACAGCGCCGTCATGTCCGCCGCCTCCAGGATCACCGCCTCCATCTCCAGCAGGTTGAAGCTCGGCGTGTAGGTGAAGGTCAAATCGGCGTCCGGCAGCAGCTTGCCGCGATTGAAGACACCGTCCGGGTCCACCCGCCGCTTGTATTCGCGCATCTCCTCCAACAGCTCGCGCGGCATGTAGGGCAGCTTGGTGATGCCGATGCCGTGCTCGCCGGAGATCACGCCGCCCAGTTCCACCGCCTTGGCCATGAAGGCCTCCACGGCGGCATGCGCCCGCTTCATCATCTCGTAATCGTTCGAGTTCACCGGCACGTTGGTGTGCACGTTGCCATCGCCGGCATGCATGTGGGTGGCGATCACGATGCGGCGCGACAAGGCGCGCGCGTGCGCCGCCTTAACGCCCGCGATCAGCGGCGGGTAGCCGCGCAGCAGCTCCAACAGCGGACGCTCCACCTCGCGGCGGTAGGAGACGCGCAGGCCCCCGCGCTGGATGAGGCGGAACAGGCTTTCATCGCCCTCGGGCGTCACGCCCTCCGGCAGCCCCGCGGCGGCGGAGGCGGGTTCATCCAGCCCCGCCATCCAGCCCCGCCAGCGGCGCCTGGCCTGGGCCGTCACCTCCAGGCAGGCGCGCAGCTTGCCGGTCAGGTATTCGCCGCTGGCCACGACGATGAGCTCGCGCACGGACGGGTCATCCGCCGCCACCAGCTCCATCTGGCGGTGGAAAAAGGCGTCGATCTTATCCAGCGCCTCCAGCTTGTTGGCGATGGAGTTCTCGATGTTCAGCCGCTCGATGAAGTCGTTGTATTCGGAGAGACGATCGAGCGGAATCACCACGTCCTCGTTCAGCTTGAAGGCGCGCGTGTGCCGGGCGATGGCCGCCATCTGGCCGCGCACCTCCCAGAAGCTCTTGCGATCCTCCTCGCTGATGGCGATGAAGCCCTCGCCGTTGCCGCGCGAGGCGATGCGGCAGATGTCGGCGCTGGCCTTCGCCACCGCCCGCTTGTTGTTGCCCGAGACGTCGATCAGCAGCACCACGCGCGGGCGCTCGCGGCGCGTGGACTTGGACTTGTAGCCGGTGGCCTTGACGTATTTCTCGTCGAAATGCTCCAGCCCCTCCAGGTGCGCGCCGCTCATCGCGTCCACGTGGTTCTTGATGTCCACCATCGCCCGCGTGGCGGCGGTCAGATCGTGCCCGAAGAACTCGCAGCACACCGTCTGCGTGTACTTGAACGGCTCGTGCAACACGAAGGTCGCCTCGGTGATGAAGCCGTCCACGCCCTCCTTCTGCACCCCGGGCAGGCCGCCCAGCGCCTTGCGCGTCACGTCCTTGCCGAGCCCCGCGCGGCGGAAGACCGCGCCCGGCAGGGTCAGGATTTCATCCTCGCCCAGGGGCGAGCCGTCGGGGCGCGTGCGCGACAGGCGGAACCGCACCTCGCCGTCGGCCGGGATCTTGCCCATGTTGTGCTCCAGCCGCTCCACGGTCAGCCAGTTGCCGTCCGGGGTCACCATCTTCCACGACAGCAGGTTGTCCACGCAGGTGCCCCAGATCACCGCGTGCTTGCCGCCGGCATTGCTGGCCACGTTGCCGCCGATGGTGCAGGCCCAGAGGCTGGTCGGGTCGGTGGCGAAGATGTGTGGCCGACTGGCCTCCATCACCTTGCCGGTCACCGCCCCGGCCTGGGCGGTGATGGTCATCGCCTTGCGCCCCGGCGCGACCTCCCGCTCCCGCACCGGGCCAATGGCGTCAAGCTTCTCGACGTTGATCATCACCGCGTCCCCATGCAGCGGCACCGAACCGCCGCACAGCCCCGTGCCGCCGCCCCGGGGGATCACCGTCATGCCCAGCTCGCGCGCCGCCCGCACCAGCCCCGGGATTTCCTCCGGCGCGTCCGGCGTGATCACGCAGAAGGGGTGCTCCTGACGCCAGTCGGTGGCATCGGTGGCGTGATGGGTCAGCGTGTAGGCGTCGAAATGGATGTTGTTGCGGTGGGTGTGGCGCGCGAACGCCGCCGCCACGCGCTTGCGGCGCGCCGGCGCCTCGGCGAACCACTGGTGGAACGCATCCAGCATTTCCCGCGTGCGGCGCACGATGGCCAGCACCCGCGCATTGCCATCGGCGGCCTCCTCGATCCGGCGCAGCCTGTCCTCGTGCAGCCGGCGCATCGCCGCCAGCCGGCGCGGCTGCGACAGCAGCGCCTCCTTGAGAAAGGCGTTGCGCGAAATCACCCAGACATCGCCCAGGATTTCAAACAGCTTGCGCGCCGAGCGGCCGGTGCGCCGCTGGCTTCTCAGCGCGTTCAGGTCATCCCAGGATTCCGGCCCGAGAAAGCGCAGGACGATTTCACGATCCGAGTAGGACGTGTAGTTGTAGGGAATCTCGCGGATGTTTTCGCCGGGGCCGCCGACGTTCTCGCTCTCGCTCACGCTCGCTCCATGGCCGGACATGGCGGCGCATCCTACCCCGCCGCGATGAAGAAATCATAAACGATCCCATCGCAAAAAGTCCGTCCATGGACTTTTTGCTTGACGGGAAGCGAAAGGCGCGACTTTCGCTTCCCTTACAAATCCATCGCTTGCTTGCGCACGCTCTGGATTTGCGCGGCCATCCATGGCCGCGATGACGACTTCTTGCCCAGTCGCCATAAACGCTTTGAACCGGGGGCCGCCGCATGGCATCATCAAGCCATGATCCAGCTTTCCTCCCGCGTCCAGCAAATCCAGCCCTCGGCCACGCTGGCCATCACGGCCAGGGCCGCCGAGCTGCGCGCCGCCGGGCGCGACATCATCTCCCTGTCGGTGGGCGAGCCGGACTTCGACACGCCGCGCGCCGCCCGCGAGGCCGGCAAGCAAGCCATTGACGAAGGCTTCACCCGCTACACGCCGGTGGCCGGCATTCCCGAGCTGCGCGCCGCCATCGCCGAGAAGTTCCGCCGCGACAACGAGCTGGACTGCAAGCCGGAGGCCGTGCTCGTCTCCACCGGCGGCAAGCAGTGCATCTACAACATGCTGCAAGCCATGCTGGACGAG
>JALVTX010000268.1 GCA_027035825.1 Mariprofundaceae bacterium | reverse complement strand
CGCCACGATCCCCCAAGTTGAATGGCCATGTGGAACGCGCCAACGGCACGGACCGCTACGAGTTCTACGGCTTCTTTGAGGTCGGCACCACGATCGCCGAAGTTCGCAGGGCAGCCAAGAAGTGGCAGTACATCTACAACCATATTCGTCCGCACCAAGCCTTGAACCTTGTCCCGCCCGCAAAGTATCTTGCCAGCCTCAACCACAAGAGGGCGGCCTGATGCCTTTTGTCTCATATGTGCTGAACCAGCACATGCGGTTGGCATCAGGCATGCGGGAGGAGTATGATGCCGCGCCATGATGAACGGGATGCTCGCTTCGGTTGCCGCCAAGCCGACCTATGATTTCGGCATCGAGAGCCTGAAGAGCCACGAGTACAGCGTCGGCATCTTCATCTTCATGATGATTTCGATTGTTCTGTTCGGCGGCATCATGGTAGTGTTTATGAAGTCGCCCAAGGGCGATTCAATGAAGAAGGGCGAGTGGGCGATGATGATCGCCATCTTCCTGGGCCTGATCGGCGGCGCGATATTCGCGGCGTTGCAGCTCTTGGAAGGCTTCCTGTTCTGACCCCCGGAGGTGATGATGTTCAATTTTCAATTCAGTGACGGCTGGACCATTTACATCTGGCTGATTACCGGCGGCCTGATCCTGATTGCCGTGGTGTTTGGCCTGCGCTGGGCGGCGAAGAACGACCAGTTCGACGAGGACATCAAGTATCTGGTCTTCGACGAGAACGACAAGGACAAGATGGATCCCGAGGAGTTCGCGAAATACCAGCAGGTGCTCAAGGAGCAGGAGCGGAAGCGCAAGGAGTTCCTGGCGCGCAAGGCCGAGGAGCGGGCCCGCAAGCACGCGGCCTGAACGAGCAGCCGCATGAAGAAGGGCGAGCGGTGGCTGTTCGCGGCCATTGGCGTGTTGGTCGTGGTGGGCGTCGCGCGCGGCGTGATGAACTACGGCAAGGATCGCGGCGATCCCGGCATTCCGTTCTATTCCACCGCGCCGAAGAACGTGCAGCGGCAGGCATCCGACCTCTACCGCGATTTGGGCTGTCGGGATTGCCACTCGCTCTGGGGCACGCGCAACATCATGCAGTTCGTGCCCGCCCCGAGCCTTGACGGCATCGGCTCGCTGCGCAGCGAGGAATGGCTGTACCGCTATTTCTCAGCCGAGAATCCGCAGGCCATCCTGCCGTCGCGCCTGAAGAAGAAATACCGCATGCCGTCCTATGCTTACCTGCCCGAGGCAAAGCGGCGGCTGCTGGCGCGATACTTCGCCAGCCTCAAGGTCAAGGACTGGTATCTGGATGAAGTGCGCAAGGCCGAGTACGAGAAGCTAACCGGCAAGCCCTGGCCGGGGCATGGCCGCCCGGCCGATAAACCGTCAACGGGGGATAGACGATGAGCCAGAAGTGGGTGCGCGTGCTGGTGGCGTTGGGCATCGGTTGCGCGATGATCCATTTCGCGGAGCGCGTGCTGGGCGTGCGCGTGGAGCTGTTCTACGGTCTCAAAACCTTCAATTTCAACTGGATGCTGACCGTCTTCGTCGTGCCGTTCGTCACCGGCTGGGTGATTGCCTGGGTCTATGGCATGGGCGGCAAGATGGTGGCGCATTTCCCGCCCCTCATCGTCAACGGCATCAGCTATTTCCAGACCGTGTACATGACTGGCGTGCCCGAGGGGGCGCAACTCAATCCCATCGGCTGGTGGGGGCTGTACGTGATTCTCACCATGGAGTTCTGTGCCTTCGGCGCCTTTCTTGGCGAGCTGCATCTGCAAAAGGTGGTCAGCAAGCGTCGGCGCGAACGACAGGCGCAGGCGGTGGCCCAAGAAGGGGCTGAATCCTCGACGACGGAGGGTGCCGCGCATGACTGAAGGCAGGCGGCGCTTTCGGCGCGCGCCGCTCACTCCCCGCCAGCGCGCCAGCCGCAAGCGGTTCCTGGGAGCGGTCATCATCACCTGCATCACCGCAGTGATGGTGGGCGGCGGGTTGCACGTGATGAGCCTGGGCGAGGAACGCTTGGCGCAAATGCGCGGCAAGGCCAGCTATGACGTCAAGGAAGTGTCCAGGCATATCCGCGCCGCGGGCGAAGACCTGGCCCGGCACAGCGAGAACGAGCACGGCAACGCCAAGGCCGCCTACACGGCGCAAAGCGCGCGGGCCCTGCTGGATGCGAAGACATGGAAGGAGCTGGACGCGATGGTTACCGTGCCGGCGGGGCCATTCCGCATGGGCACGGATATCTTCCGCGCCGACGATCAGGACAAGCCCGAGCACACGGTGGTGCTGCCGGCCTACCGCATGGACAAGTATCCGGTGACCAACGCCCAGTATGCGCGCTTCGTGGCCGAAACCGGACGCCGGCCGCCGTCCTCGTGGGACCAGGGCAAGATTCCGCGGGGCGCGAAGTTGCAGCCGGTGACGCTGGTGTCCTGGTATGACGCTAAGGCCTATTGCCAGTGGGCGCACAAGCATCTGCCGACGGAGGCCGAGTGGGAGAAGGCCGCGCGCGGCAACGATGGCCGCCGCTGGCCCTGGGGCAACGACATGGACCCGGCGCGGCTGAACACCTATTACAGCGTCGGCCATCCGACGAACGTGATGAAATACCCGCAGGGCGCCAGCCCCTATGGCGCGATGGACATGGCCGGCAATGTCTATGAATGGGTGGCGGACGATTTCGCCCCCTATGCGGGCTCGAAGGCCGATGCCGACCTGTTCAAGGTGAAGCTGCCCAAGGTGCTGTCGGCCGAGGATCGCTCGAAAAAGACGGTGGACCTGGTGGTGTATGACAATCTGAAATACAAGGTGCTGCGCGGCGGCTCGTGGAACAGCGATCCCTTCTCCACGACGACCTACCACCGCAACTACGAGCTGCCGAACAAGGCGTCCGATTTCATCGGCTTCCGCTGCGCGGCGCCGCTGGTGGATCGAGGAGGTCACAGGTGAGACGATCAGGCTGGTTCATGCGAGTCATTCCCCTGTTTTGTGCACTGGCGCTGATGCTTATGCCGCGCACGTCCTGGGCCATTGACAGCTATCGCTACCTGCACGTGAACCTGAGTTCGGTGTGGATGATCTTCGTGTTCCTGTTCTTCCTGGTTTTCCTGCCGATGATCCTGATGGCCGTGCTTTACTGGTGGAACGCGGCGAAGAAGGCCCGCGCCGAGGAAGAGGAGGGCGAGGGCTGATGCGACGGCTTGCTTGCATGCTGGCGCTGATGCTGGGCTGGATGCTGGTGGCAACACCGGCGGTCCTGGCCGCGAACGGCGGGGGCGCGGCGCCGGGATCGAGCATCCAGATTCTCCAGTCCTTCGGCAACCAGGACGAGGGCGGCGTGCTGGATATTCCGGTCAAGCGCCGGCATGAGGTGCTGTTCTGGATGGGGCTGGCGCTGCTCGTGCTGGTGCTGGCCACGGGCGGGCTGGGCATCGCGATGGGTGTGTTCGGCAAGGAGGTGTTCGTCTGGCACATGCTGCTGGCGGGCCTGACCATGACGCTGGCCGTCGCCCACGCCATCGTCTCCCTTGTCTGGTTCTGGCCCTATAAGTAATCCTGACAATCGGTTTCCCGCCGGCGGCTTCGCGGCGCTGGCGCTGGCGCTCTACGCCGCCTCGGGCGCCACGGCGCTGGCCTGGGAGGTGCTGTGGACGCGCATGCTGTCGCTGTTGTTCGGCGTCAGCATCTTCGGCGTGGTCATCACCGTGGCGGCCTTCATGGCCGGGCTGGGCGCGGGCAGCCTCGCGGGCGCGGGGCTGGCCCGGCGTTGCTCCCCAGGGCGGGCCCTGCGGGCGTTCGCGCTGATCGAGGCCGGCATCGCCGGCTTCGGGCTGGCCACGCCGTGGCTGGCGCGGGGGATGGATGCGTGGCTGGCCGCCGGGACGGGCGGCGGCCTGGCTGGCTGGTATGCGATGCAGGGTGGGGCCGCCTTCCTGGCGCTGTGCCTGCCCGCCTTCGCCATGGGGCTGGGCTTCCCGCTGGTGTTGCGTACGCTGGCCGGTCGCGCCTCGCTGGGCGCGGTGTACGGCGTCAATACGCTCGGTGGCGTGGTCGGGGCGCTGGCGCCGCTGGCGCTGCTGCCGGCGCTGGGCTGGCCGGGCGCGGCGGCCGTGGTGGCGGTGGTTGGCTTCACGGTGGCCGCGGGCGCGCTGGCC
>JALVTX010000267.1 GCA_027035825.1 Mariprofundaceae bacterium | reverse complement strand
CCATGTGGGCGATGGACGAATAGGCGATGAGCCGCTTCATGTCCTCCTGCATCATGGCCACCAGCGAGATGTAGATGACCGCGATCAGGCTCAGCACCACCACGAAGGGCACGAAATACTGCGAGGCATCCGGGCAGATGGGCAGCGAGAAGCGCAGGAAGCCATAGGCCCCCATCTTCAGCAGGATGCCGGCCAGAATCACCGAACCCGCCGTCGGCGCCTCGGTGTGCGCGTCCGGCAGCCAGGTGTGCACCGGCCACATCGGCACCTTCACCGCGAAGGCGATGAAGAAGGCCAGCCATATCCAGAACTGCCAGGTGAAATCGAACGGATAGGCCATCAGGGCCTGGATGTCGAAGGTGTGCCCGGCCTTGAAATACATGGCCAGAAGCGCCACCAGCATCAGCACCGAGCCGGCCAGCGTGTAGAGGAAGAACTTGATGGTCGCATAGACCCGGTTCTTGCCGCCCCAGATGCCGATGATCAGATACATCGGAATCAGCATCGCCTCCCAGAAGAAGTAGAACAGGATGCCGTCCAGCGCCGCGAACACGCCGATCAGCGTCGTTTCCAGCACCAGGAAGGCGACCATGTATTCCTTCACCCGCTCGGTGATGCATTCCCAGGCCGAGATGATGCAGATCACCGTCAGCAGGCTGGTGAGCAGGATGAACGGCATCGAGATGCCGTCCACGCCGAGGCGGTAGTTGACGTTGAAGGCCGGAATCCAGCGGTGGAACTCCTCGAACTGCATGTGCGCCGTGCCGTTGTCGAAGTACAGCCACAGCGGCAGCGTGAGCAGGAAGGTGACCACGGAAACGGCCAGCGCCATCCAGCGCGCGGCGGCGTCGCTCCTGGCCAGGAGCCAGATGGCCACGGCGCCCGCCGTCGGCAAAAAGATGCTCCACGAGAGAATCGGGAAATGCATCACATTGTTCAATTCCACGTGACTCCTCCCCCTATCCCTTCCAGACCAGCCAGGTCAGCGCCGCGAACACGCCGATGACCATCGCGAACGCGTAGTGATACACCAGCCCCGTCTGGGCCGCGCGCATCGCCCGCATGCCGGCCACGATGCCGCCAATCACGCCGCCGTGGATGATGCCCTTGTCGATCACCGCCAGGTCCGCCTTCTTCCACAGCTGCGTGCCCAGCCAGCGCGCCGGCAGCACGAAGAGCTTCCAGTTCAGCTCGTCGAACCACCACTTGTTTTCCAGGAAGCGGTGCACCCCCGGGAAGGCCGCGCCAAGCCGTGCCGGATATTCCGTTTCGCGGTAGTACATGAACCACGCCAGCCCGATGCCGGACATCGCCAGCCAGAACGGCGCCGTGAACAGGAAGTGATACCAGGCATGCTCCTGGCTCTCCTCGGCGATGGCGATCAGCGGATTGTGCGCGTCGAAGACGAAGATGGCGTCCTTGAAGTAGTTGTTCGCCACTTCCGGATCGGCAATGTGCAGCACCTCGGCGCCCCACCAGCCGGCCAGCATCGCGCCCACGGCCAGCACCATCAGCGGCACGGTGATGACCTTGGGCGACTCGTGCAGATGCGCCTTGGTCCTGGCCGGCACGCGATCGGAGTTGTGGAAGGTGAGGAAGAACATGCGGAAGGTGTAGAAGGCAGTCATGAACACGCCGGAAAGCACGCACCAGTAGGCGAACTCGCTGGCCCAGCCCATGTGGCGCTCGGCCGCGGCCTCGATGATCAGATCCTTCGACCAGAAGCCCGCGAACGGCGGCACGCCGGCCAGCGCCAGCGAGCCGATGAGCATGGTGACGTAGGTGAGCGGCATGTACTTGCGCAACCGGCCCATGCGGCGGATGTCCTGGTCGGCCATCACGGCGTGGATCACCGAGCCGGCGGCGAGGAACAGCAGCGCCTTGAAATAGGCGTGCGTCATCAGGTGGAAGATGCCCACCGAGTAGGCCGAGACGCCGCAGGCCACGAACATGTAGCCAAGCTGCGAGCAGGTGGAGTAGGCGATGACGCGCTTGATGTCGTTCTGCACCAGGCCGATGGTGGCGCACATCCAGGCCGTGATGGCGCCCACCACCGTGACCATCGCCAGCGCCGTCTCGGAGTACTCGAACATCGGCGAGCAGCGGGCCACCATGAAGATGCCGGCCGTCACCATCGTCGCGGCGTGGATCAGGGCCGAGATGGGCGTCGGGCCTTCCATCGAGTCCGGCAGCCAGACGTGCAGCGGCACCTGGGCGCTCTTGCCCATGGCGCCGATGAACAGCGCGACGCAGATGAAGGTGATGGCGTCCATTTGCCAGCCGAGCAGGTGCAGGCTGTGGCCTTGGCCGACGAAGGCGGGCACGGCCGCGAACACGTCCTTGTATTCCACCGAGCCGAAATAATACCAGATGGCGAGGATGCCGATGGCGAAGCCGAAGTCGCCGACCCGGTTGACGATGAAGGCCTTCATCGCCGCGAAATTGGCGCTCTCGCGCTTGAACCAGAAGCCGATGAGCAGGTAGGAGACGAGGCCCACCGCCTCCCAGCCGAAGAACAGGGTGAAGAAGTTGTTGCCCATCACCAGCACCAGCATCGAGAACGTGAAGCCGGAGATGTAGGAGAAAAAGCGCGTGTAGCCCGGGTCGCCGTGCATGTAGCCGATGGTGTACACGTGCACGCAGGCCGAGACGATGGTCACCGTCACCATCATGATGGCCGTGAGCCGGTCAATCAGCATGCCCACCGGCACCACGAAGGAATCGGAGATCATCCACGTCCAGAAGTTGCCGTGGAAGGACGCGCCATCCAGCACCTGAAGGAACACGTGCACGGACAGCGCCGCCGCCGCGACCACGCCCGCGATGCAGATGGAATGCGACAGGCGCTCCTTCAGCGCCCAGCCGAACAGGCCGACGGTCAGCGACGCGGCCAGCGGAATGCCCGGGATGGCCAGAAGCTCGGTGGTGTTCAGCATCGCCTGTTGCACGGCCGCCTCCCTATCCCTGCAAGGTGTTGATGTCTTCGACTTCGATCGAGCGGCGGTTGCGGTAGAAGGCCACCAGAATGGCCAGGCCCACCGCCACCTCGCTGGCCGCCACGGTCAGCACGAAGAAGATGAACACCTGTCCGCCGAGGTTTTGCAGGAAGTGCGAGAACGCCGCCAGGTTCACGTTCACGCCCAGCAGGATCAGCTCGATGCACATCAGCATCGTGATCACGTTCTTGCGGTTCAGGAACAGCCCGACCACGCCCAGCGAGAACAGGCAGGCGGCCACGGCCAGGTAATACGACAGCGGAACCATCACATCCTCACCTTGCGCAGCCGCTCGGACGGCTTCACCGCCACCTGCCGCGCGATGTTCTGATACTTGGCGTCCTTGCGCTTGCGGATGGTGAGCACCACCGCCCCCACCAGCGCCACCAGCAGGATCACGGCCGCCACCTCGAAGCCCAGCAGGTACTTCGTGTAGAGCACCTTGCCGATCTCCACCGTGTTGTTCACCTGGCCGCCCGAATGGCCGGGATTCGGCACCCGCGTGAACACGCCGGAAAAGCCGGCGGCGACGATCTCGGCCAACAGCGCCGCGGCAATCGCGCCGCCCAGCGGCAGGTAGCGCAGGAAACCCTCGCGCAGCGCCGCCAGGTTCACGTGCAGCATCATCACCACGAACATGAACAGCACCATCACCGCGCCGACATAGACGAGGATCAGCAGGATGCCGATGAACTCGGCGTCCAGCAGGAAGAACAGGCCGGCGGCGTTGAAGAAGCAGAAGATCAGCCACATCACCGAGTGCACCGGGTTGCGCGCGGTGATCACCCCCAGCGCGGCCACCACGGCCAGCCCCGCGAACAGGTAGAAGAAGCCCAGTTCCAGCATCAATCCTCCGTCACGCCCGGCTCAACGGTATTTCTCGTCGGCGGCGATGTTGGCCGCGATCTCGCGCTCGTAGCGCTCGCCCACCTTCAGCAGCATGTCCTTGGTGTAGTAGAGCTCGCCGCGCGTCTCGGTCGCGAACTCGAACACCTGCGTCTCGACGATGGCGTCCACCGGGCAGGCCTCCTGGCACAGGCCGCAATAGATGCACTTGGTCATGTCGATGTCGTAGCGGGTGGTGCGGCGCGTGCCGTCCTCGCGCTCCTCGGACTCGATGATGATGGCGAGCGCCGGGCACACCACCTCGCACAGCTTGCAGGCGATGCAGC
>JALVTX010000266.1 GCA_027035825.1 Mariprofundaceae bacterium | reverse complement strand
GCCCGATGCGCCCGCCGCCGAGTGGCCGCGGCGCCTGATGGGGGCTTTGCCCGATGCGCCCTGCATCCTGGTGGGCTGGTCGCTGGGGGGCTTGCTGGCCCTGCGGCTGGCGCTGGATGCGCCGGCGCGGGTGAAGGGGCTGGCGCGGGTGAAGGGGCTGGCGCTGGTGGGGGCGACCCCCTGCTTCCGGTCGCGCGAGGGCTGGCCGCACGGCGTGGACGAGGCCGGGTTTCGCGCCTTTGCCGAGGCGGCGGCCAGTGGCGCGCCCAGGCAGTTGCAGCGGTTCTTCCTGCTGATGCTGCATGGCGATGCGCTCTCGCGCGCCGAGGTGGCCGCCATTTCCCGCCAGTCGGTGGACAAGCGCCGGCCGCCGAGCCCGCAGGGGCTGGCGGCTGGCCTGGATATCCTGGAGGCATGGGATTTGCGGCAGGAGGTGGCTGCCATCGCCGCGCCGGCCCTGGTGATGCACGGGCGTTGCGATGCGGTGACGCCCCCGGGCGCGGGCCGCTGGCTGGCGGCGCGGCTGCCGGCCGGGCAATGGCGGGAGATGGAAGGCGGGCACGCGCCGCACCTGGCGCGTCCGCGCGAGTTCAACGAAACGCTGGAGGCATGGTGCGAGAGGATTACCTGAACCGCAGGCTGGTGGCGGCGCGTTTTTCGCGCGCGGCCCGAGGCTATGACGCGCATGCTGCCCTGCAAAAGGAGACCGCCGAGCGGCTGGACGCGCACCTGGAATTCACGCGCCTGAAGCCGGCGCGCATCCTGGACATCGGCTGCGGCACGGGCTTCCTCACGCGGCGGCTGCGCCGCCGCTATCGCCGGGCGCGCATCGTGGGCGTGGACCTGGCGCACGCGATGAACCGGGAGGCCAGGCGGCGCATGGGTTCGCTAAGACCATGGCGGGGTCGCGCGCTCTTCGCCACGGCCGATGCGCTGCGGCTTCCGTTCCCGGACGAAACCTTCGACCTCGTGGCCTCGAACCTGACGATGCAATGGGTGGGCGACCCCGAGGCGATGATGGCCGAGATGCGGCGCGTGCTGGCGCCGGGCGGGCTGATGCTGTTCTCCACCTTTGGCCGGCGCACGCTCTCGGAGCTGCGCCGGGCGCTGGCGGCCATCCGCCCCGAGCACGCGGGGCTGGTGCTGCCGTTTCCCGATGTCACCTCGCTGGGCGATGCGCTGGCGCGCCTGCCGGTGGAGACGCCGGTGACCGACACCGACCTGTTCACGCTCACCTATCCCGATTTCATGGCCCTGGCGCGCGAACTCAAGGGCATGGGCGCCTCGGCGGCGGCCATCGCCGGCCGGCCCGGCGGGCTTTATGGCCGGCGGCTGCTGCGGCGCCTGCAAGCCGAATACGAGGCGCGGCACCGGATGGAGGACGGGCGCGTGGCGGCCAGTTTCGAGGTGCTGTACGCGCAGGCCTGGCACCGGGCCGCGCCGCCCGCGTTCGAGCGGACGATTCCCATCGAGGCCGCGTGAGGCGGATGCGGGTCTTCATCACCGCCACGGACACCGACGCCGGCAAGACCTACGTGACGGCGGGGCTGACGCGCCAGCTCATCGGTCTCGGCGTGCGGGCGCGGGCGCTCAAGCCGGTGTGCTGCGGGCGCAAGCCGGGCGAGCCGAACGCCGACGTGCGCGCGCTGCTTGAGGCGCAGGGATGGGACGAGGCGGCGACGGGGCGCGTCAACCTGCACGATTTCCCCGATTTCTCGGCCCCGGCGGCGGCCGCGGCGCGCGCGGGCGCGCGCATCGGGCTGGACGGGCTCGCGCGCTGGTGCGAGGGGGCGGCGCAGGGCGCGTCGCTGACGCTGATCGAGGGCGTGGGCGGGCTGATGGTTCCGCTGGCGCGGAACCTGCTGGTGGCGGACTGGCTGGCCGCGATGTCCGACGCCCGCGTGTTGCTCGTGGCGCGGGCCCGGCTGGGCGGCATCAACCATGCGCTGCTGACGCTGAAGGCGCTGGAGGCGATGGGACGCGCGCCGGACTGGATGGTGGTGAACGATGCGGATGGCGCGGGCGAGGCGATGGTGGAGGGCGTGGCCGAGGCGCTGCGGCCGTTCCTGCATCCCGAAACGCGGTTGCTGACGCTTTGCCATCGGCCGCGAACGGTCTATGCTGCGAGCAAGACGGTCGCGGAACTGGCGGCCGACATGGCAAGGAGATGCGAATGCGCGTGCTGATTGTCGAGGACGAGGAGTCCATCCAGGGCATCCTGTCCACATTCATCACCAAGTACGCGATGGAGAAGGGCGACAAGGCGGAGATTCGCGCCTTGGGCGACCCGGTGCAGGCGCTGTTCGAGCTGACCTCCAGCGGCGGCGGCTATGACGCGGTGCTGATGGACGTGCGGATGCCGAAGCTGACCGGCGATGAAATCTACAACAGCCTGCTGCACGTCACGCCCGAGATCCTGAACCGTGTCCTGTTCGTGACCGGCTATCGCCAGGATCTGGAGGAGCGTTTTCCCGACCGCAAGCTGAACATCCTCGACAAGCCGTTCCGCTACCCGCAGCTGGCCGGGATGCTGGACGCCATCACCGGCGCCTGAACGCCGCCGTCACGCCGCCGCAACCAAAGGCCAGCAACAGCGCCAGCATTGGCGGCGCGGAGTTGATGCGGCCTTCGGCCACCCAGGCCAGCGCCTGCGCGCGCGGCGTCCACAGCACGCGGATGTCCTCGTGCTCGCCGGCCACGCCGCCGCCCGGGCCCGCGGGCCGGCTTCTGTCCACCTCGCCCAGAAACAGGTGAATCCGCTCCGAGGAGCCGCCGGGCGTGGAGTAATACCAGCCCAGCGGCGTCAGCTTCTCGGGCGCGTAGCCGGCCTCCTCGATGCATTCGCGACGGGCGCAGGCCTCGGGCGATTCGCCCTCGTCCAGCATGCCGGCCACGATTTCCAGCAGCCAGGCGTCCCCGTCCGCCGTATCCGGGTGCACGGCCGGGCCGATGCGGAACTGCTCGATGAGCAGCACCTGGTCGCGTTTCGGGTCGTGCAGCAGCACGGCCACGGCGTCGCCGCGCTCCAGGTGCTCGCGCACGATGGTCTGGCGGCCGCCATCAAAGCGGTCGTGCTCGATGGTCCAGGCATCGAGCCTGAAGAAGCCGCGGTAGAGCGGTTCGTGGTTCAGGATGCGAAAGCGCATGTCTGTCCTCCCTGTCCGCGCATGGTATCATAAGCGGGGACGACGGAGACGACGGCGCATGTATCACGGCGAACGGTTCAACAGCATCACCCATCTCGCGGGCGTGATCGCCGCCGTGGCCGGGCTGGTGCTCCTGGTGCTGAAATCCGTGGCCAGCGGCGATGTGTGGCGCATCGTCAGTTGCAGCATCTATGGCGCGACGCAGGCCAATCTTTATCTTTCGTCCACGCTGTATCACAGCATCCGGGGGCCGGCCAAGGCCTGGCTGCAAAAGTTCGACCACGCCTCCATCTACCTGCTGATCGCCGGCACCTACACGCCGTTCACGCTGGTGCTGCTGCGCGGCGCCTGGGGGTGGAGCCTGTTCGGCATCGAGTGGGCGCTGGCGCTCGTTGGCATGACGCTGGACGTGCGCCATCGCGGCGGCTCGCGCGCGGTGCAGGTGGGCATCTATATCGTCATGGGCTGGCTCATCGTGGTCGCCCTCGGGCCGCTGCGGCAGGCGCTGCCCGATCCAGGCTTCTGGTTGCTGGTCGCGGGCGGCGTCACCTACACGGTCGGCATCCTGTTCTACGCGGTGGACGAGCGCATGCGCCACGCGCACGGCATCTGGCACCTGTTCGTGCTGGCCGCCAGCGTCTGCCACTATCTGGCGGTGCTGCTGTATATCGCCTGACCACGGCCTGAAGGACAGCCCCCAAAACAAGACACCCCGCGCGGATGCACGGGGTGTCCTGATTGCGTTCCCGCCTCGGGCGGGAGAGCCGGGTTACTCGGCGATAACGTTCTGCGCCTGCGGCCCCTTCTGGCCCTGCTCGATGTCGAAGGACACCTTCTGTCCTTCCGCCAGGGTCTTGAAGCCCTCGCCGCGGATGGACGAGAAGTGCACGAACACGTCGTCGCTTCCGTCATCCGGCGCGATGAAGCCGAAGCCCTTGGCGTCGTTGAACCATTTTACTGTACCTGTAGCCATGAAAATATACCTCAATCAAATGAAATTACCGTGCGACACGCTGGTGCAATGAATTGTGA
>JALVTX010000265.1 GCA_027035825.1 Mariprofundaceae bacterium | reverse complement strand
TGATGCGCGGGCGTCAGGCCCGGAAGCGGCACGCGGGTTCCTTCCTCCTCCCTCCTCCCAGCCCCCGCCGTTTCCGGGCTTTCGTCCTGTCATCGGCGGGCAAAGCTGCTATTTTTCGCGCATGTCCGGCAGGCCTGATCTCTCCGATCACACCCCCATGATGCGGCAGTATCTCGGCATCAAGGCCGAGTATCCGGACTGCCTGCTTTTCTACCGCATGGGCGATTTCTACGAGATGTTCTTCGACGACGCCGTCGAGGCTTCGCGCATTCTGGACATCGCGCTCACCAAGCGGGGCAAGTCCGCCGGCGAGGACATTCCGATGGCCGGCGTGCCCTGGCACCAGGCCGAGGCCTATCTGGCGCGGCTGGTGGCGGCCGGCAAGCGGGTGGCCATCTGCGAGCAGATGGAGCCGCCCGGCGGCAAGGGCCCGGTGCGGCGCGAGGTGGTGCGCGTGGTCACGCCCGGCACCATCACCGAGTCGGAACTGCTGAACGAGCGCCGGCCGGCGATGCTGGCGGCGCTGGCGATGGAGGGCGAGCGATGGGCGCTGGCGGCGGCGGATGTTTCCAGCGGCGCGTTCACCGTGGCCGAGGGCGAGGGCCGGGCGGAGCTGGAAGAGCAGCTGGCCGTGCTGGCGCCGGCGGAGCTGCTGTTGCCGTCGTGGATGGAGGAGGCGCCGGAGGCGGCGGGCCGCGCCAGCATTCATCATCCGGGCGACTGGAGCTTCACGCCGGAGGTGGCGGGCGAGCGCATCCGCGAGATTTTCGGCGTGACGGAACTGGACTCGCTGAACCTGGCCGGGCATCCGCTGGCCGCCGCCAGCGTCGGCGCGGCGCTTTCCTACCTCCAGCAGACGCAGCGGCAGGGGCTGGCGCACCTGCAACTGCCGGTGCTGCGCGAGACGGATGACTGGATGCGCATTGATGCGCGCTCCAGGCGCAACCTGGAGTTGCACGAGAGCCTTTCGGGCGACGCGCACGGCGGCATGATCGCGGTGCTGGACGAGACGCGCTCGCCGATGGGCGCGCGGCTGCTGCGCGAATGGCTGGATCGGCCGCTGACCGATCTGGCGGCCATCCGCGCGCGGCAGGATGCGGTGCAGAGCCTCGTGGACGACGCGGACACCCGCGAGGGGGTGCGCGAAAGCCTGCGCGAGATGCGGGACATGGAGCGCATGCTGGCGCGCATGGCGCTGATGCGGGCCGCGCCGCGCGACTACCGGGGGCTGGCGGCGTCGCTGGCCGCGTTGCCGGAGCTGGCCCGCCACATCGCGGATCGCGGCGGGCTGTTCGCCGAGCTGCACGCGGCGATGACGGGGCTGGAGGATCTGGCCGGGCGGCTTTCGGCCGCCATCGTGGATGCGCCGCCGCCGCATGCCCGCGAGGGCGGCGTGATCCGCGAGGGCTTCGACGCCGAGCTCGACCGCCTGCGCGGGCTTGCCCGCGGCGCCGACGACTGGCTGGCCGAATACGAGGCGCGCGAGCGCGAGGCCACTGGCATGAGCAAGCTGAAGGTCAAGTACAACAAGGTCTTCGGCTATTTCATCGAGATTCCGCGCGCGATGGCCGAGAACGCGCCGCCGCATTACGTGCGCAAGCAGACGCTGGTGAACGCCGAGCGATTCATCACCGACGAGCTGCACCGCCACGAGCAGGAGGTGCTGGGGGCGCGCGAGGCGGCGCTGGCGCGCGAGGCGGCGATCATCGAGGAGTTGCGGCAGGCGGTGGTGGGCCGCACGCGCGAGATCCAGCGGGCGGCGGCCGCCGTGGCGCGGCTGGACGTGCTGGCCTGTTTCGCGCACCTGGCGGCCGAGCGCGGCTATGCGCGGCCCGAGGTGCACCAGGGGCGCGCGCTGGTCATCGAGGGCGGGCGGCACCCGCAGGTGGAGCGCTGCCTGCCGCCCGGCGAGTTCGTGCCCAACGACACCCACATGCACCTGCGCAAGCGGCGCTTCATGCTGCTGACCGGCCCGAACATGGGCGGCAAGTCCACCTACATGCGGCAGGTGGCGTGGCTGACGTGGCTGGCGCACACCGGCTGTTTCGTGCCGGCCGAGTCCGCGCGCATTCCGCTCACGCGGCGCATCTTTACGCGCATCGGCGCCTCGGACGAGCTGGCCAGCGGTCGCTCGACCTTCATGGTGGAGATGATGGAGACGGCGCGCATCCTCAACCAGCTCGCGCCGCGCTCGCTGGTCATCGTGGACGAGATCGGCCGCGGCACCAGCACCTGGGACGGGCTGGCCATTGCCTGGGCCGTGGCCGAGAAACTGGCCGCCAGCCCCGATGTGGCGACGCTGTTCGCGACGCACTACCACGAGCTGGTGTCGTTGCCCGATGCGCATCCCGAGGCCTTCAATGCCTCGGTGAGCGTGCGCGAGCATCGCGGCGAGGTGATCTTCTTGCACCGGGTGGAGGAAAATGCCGCCGACCGCTCCTACGGCATTGCCGTGGCCAAGCTGGCCGGCCTGCCGCCGGACGTGATTCGTCGCGCTCGCGAGCATCTGTTCCGGCTGGAGCACGACGCGGAGTTGGCGGCGGAGTCCGGCAAGGCGCAGCTCGGCCTGTTCCTGGAGGCCGAGCGGAAGGAGCGCGAGGCGCGCGAGCGGTTCCTTGAGCAACTGGCGGCGGAGATCGCGGCGCTGGACGTGGACGCGATGCGCCCGGTGGAGGCGCTGGCGCTGCTCGACGAGCTGAAGCGGCGCTGCCGCGAGCAGGCCGATGGGGGCTGAGCCGGTGGGGGCCGAGAGGGCCGCGCTGGACGTGGCCGCCTGCCGCGAGCGGCTGGAGGCGCTGCGCTCGGAGGTGGAGCGGATGTTTGACGCCGGCGAGCCGGGCGGCGCGCTGGTGGAGCGGATGCGCGAGGGCGTGGATGCGTTGATCGTGGACATGTGGCGGATGGCGGCGGGGCCGGCGGCCGATGCGGTGGATGTGCTGGCCGTCGGCGGCTACGGGCGCGGCGAGATGTGTCCCGGTTCGGACTGGGATGTCTGGTTCCTGTTGCGGGATGATGCGGATGCCGCGACGCGCGAGGCTATCGAGCGTTTCGCCTACGCGGCATGGGACATGAACGTGAAGCTGGGGCACGCGGTGCGCACGGTGGAGGACACCATGCGCGCCGTGCGCGAGGACTGGAACACGGCCACGGCGGCGCTGGAGGCGCGTCTGCTGCACGGGCCGGGCGCGGCGCACGCGGCGCTGGGGGAGAAGCTGGACGCCTTCTTCGCGCGCAGGCGCAAGGCCTTCGTGGAGGCCAAGCTGGCCGAGATGGAGGCGCGCCATGCGCGGGCGGGCGACACGGCGTTCCTGATGGAGCCGGACGTCAAGGAGGGGAAGGGCGGCCTGCGCGACGTGCAGAGCGTGTTCTGGATGGCCAAGGTGTGGCATGGCAGCCGCCGCATCTCCGATCTGGTGGCCCGGGGCGCGATTTCCGAGACCGAGTACAAGCACTTGGCTGGCGCGCGGGCCTTTCTCTGGCGCTGCCGCGTGGGCCTGCACCTGCTGTCGCGGCGCGTTTCCGATCGCCTGAGCTTCGAGCGCCAGATGCAACTGGCCGAGCGCATGGGCTACGAGAGCGAGGCCGGGCGGCATGCGGTGGAGGCCTTCATGCAGGACTACTTCCGCCATGCCGGGCGCATCGCGCGCGTATCGGGATTGTTGGCCATGCATTTCCAGGAGGAGCTGAACCCGCAGTGGCTGACCCGCCGCAAGGACATCGGCGACGGCTTCACGCTGGAGGGCATCTGGATTGGCGTGCGCGATTCCCGCGTGTTCGAGGAGGAGCCGCTCCGGCTCTTGCGCATCTTTCACGCGGCGCAGGAGGGGCATCGCCGGCTGTCGGCCGGGGCGCTCCGGCTGGTGCGCGAGCACGTGCTGTTGATTGACGATGATTTCCGCGCCAGCGCCGAGGCCTGCGGCGTGTTCCTGCGCATCCTGCGGCATCCGCGCAACGTGGCGACGACGCTGAAGCAGATGAATGACACCGGGGTGCTGGGGCGCTTCATTCCCGACTTCCGTCACGCGGTGGGGCTGGGGCAGTTCAACAACTACCATGCCTACACGGTGGACGAGCACACGCTGCGGGCCATCGGCGAGGCGCGCAATTTCGCGCACGGGCTGCACGAGACGCGCCTGGAGCTGGCGCACGAGGCGTTCCGCAAGATCACCCGGCCGGAGCTCTTGTATCTGGCGCTGCTGTTCCA
>JALVTX010000264.1 GCA_027035825.1 Mariprofundaceae bacterium | reverse complement strand
CCGGGCCTCGCGCATGGCTTCAAGCGTCATGTTGTCCAGCAGGATGATGTCCGGTCTTGCGGCCACGGCCTCGCGCACCTCGTCCAGCGTTTCGCATTCCACCTCCACCCATAGCCCGTCGGCGGCGGCGCGGCAGCGGGCCACGGCCTCGCGCAATCCGCCGGCGGCGGCGATGTGGTTCTCCTTGATGAGCATGCCGGAGGCGAGATCCATGCGGTGGTTGTCGCCGCCGCCGTCGCGCACGGCCTGCTTCTCGAGCGTTCGCAGGCCCGGCGTGGTCTTGCGCGTGTCCACCACGCGGCAGCCCGTGCCGGCCAGGGCGTCCACGAAGCGGCGGGTGGCCGTGGCGATGCCGGAGAGGTGTTGCAGGAAGTTCAGCGCCGTGCGCTCGGCGGCGAGCAGCGCGCGCAGGCCGCCGGAAAGCTCGGCCAGCACCTGGCCGGGGGCGACGCGCTGGCCGTCGGCCACGCGCCAGTCTTGCGTCAGTTTGGCGCCCATGGGGGAATCCACGGCGTCGAACACGGAGCGCGCCAGCCAGGCGCCCGAGACGACGCCGGCGGCCTTGGCCGTGATGCGCGCGTGCCCGCGGGCTCCGGCCGGGATGCAGGCCGCGCCGGTGCGGTCGTCAAAGGCCGCGTCCTCGGCCAGCGCCGCCGCGATGAGGCGCTCAGTCTGCCCGTCCACGCGCGGCGCGTTCACAGGGCCCACAGCACGCCGCCAATGGCGGCGGCGATGAACGGCGGCTGGAAGGGGTGGATGATCAGCGCCCGAAGCGCGGAGGCGGCCAGCCCCGCGAGCAGGGTGGCGGTTAGCGATTCCAGCCAGCCGATCTGGTGCCAGGCGTGCAGGCTCCAGCCGCAGGTGATGGCGGTGGCCGCGACGAGGCCCAGGTGGCCGGGCAGGGTTTGCGACGGGTTGGCGGGAAATCCCAGCCGCAGGATGCCGGCGCGATCCAGCCCGTGGGCCAGGGGCAGGCCGAGGCAGACGGCCAGCGCCGCGCCGAAGCCGAACTCGGGAAAGCGAAACGACCACGCCGCCGCCGTCGCCAGCGCGGCGATGAAGGCCAGCATCGGCCACGGCCGCCCGAAGCCGTCCGACCACGCCTCGCCCAGCGCCCGCGAAGCGGGGCGGCGGCTCCAGCCCGCAGCCAGCGTGACGGCCAGGAACAGGCCCAGCGCCAGCACCCGCGACCACGGCGACGCATACAGCGGCCAGAACACCACCCAGATGCCCGTGAGCGACCAGATGGCGCGCAGGATGAGCGACGAGGGCGCGCCCCGGCGCGCGGCCATCACCGACAACCAGCAGCCCTGGAACAGGCCGATGGCGAACAGCAGCGTGAGCATGGCGTCCAGCCGGTTCATGCCGCGAGTGTATCGAAAGACGGCCTGAAACCACAGGGCGAAGGACGGAGTCCAGAGCGCATGGAACCACCAAGTCACCAAGGCACAAAGAGAAACATGGATGCCCTTGGTGTCTCCGTGCCTTGGTGGTTATCAATCCTCTGTCGCGCTGAAGCGCGACCCGCCTCGGTCCGCTGATTTCGTGGTGATTGTTGATTTTCAATGAATCGCTAGGGTTTGGCCAAAGACACGGAACGACGGAGGACAAGGCATGACCCAGGACGAAATGAAGCAGCGCGTCGCCGAGGCGGCGCTGGAATACGTGGAGGCGGGCACCATCATCGGCGTCGGCACCGGCTCCACGGCCAACAAGTTCATTGACGCGCTGGCCGGCATCAAGGATTCGATTCGCGGCACGGTGGCCAGCTCCGAGGCCACGGCCGAGCGCCTGCGCGGCCACGGCATCCCGGTGCTCGATCTCAACGACGCGCTGGCCGAGGTGGAGCGGCTCTCGGTCTATGTGGACGGCGCCGACGAGTTCGACCCCGGCCGGAACCTGACCAAGGGCGGCGGCGGCGCGCTGACGCGCGAGAAGATCACGGCGGCGGCCTCGCGTCGCTTCGTGTGCATCGTGGACGAGACCAAGCGCGTCGAGCACCTGGGCGGCTTTCCGCTGCCCATCGAGGTGATTCCGATGGCGCGGGAATTGGTGGCCGCGAAGGCGCGGGGGCTGGGCGGCGAGCCGGCGCTGCGCGAGGGCTTCACCACCGACAACGGCAACATCATCCTCGACGTGCACGGGCTCGTCATCCGCGACCCGCTGGCGCTGGAGGACGAGCTGAACAGCGTGCCCGGCGTGGTCACGAACGGCATTTTCGCGCACCAGAAGGCGGACATCATCCTGATGGGCACGGCCAGCGGAGTGGAACGGCTCTGAGCATGGTCGCAGCCCTCTGAATATGGTTGCCGAACTGACCGGCCATTATCACGCCGGGCTGGTCGCCGTGTCCGTGGCCGCGGCGATGGCCTCGTCGTACGTGGCGCTGTCGCTGGCGCCGCGCATCCACGACCAGGATTCCAGCGCCCGCCGGGCGTTGTTCTGGACGCTGGCGTTCGGCGTCAGCATGGGCGCGGGCATCTGGACTATGCATTTCATCGCCATGCTGGCCTTTTCCCTGCCCGTGCCGGTGCGCTACGATCCGTGGCTGACGGCGGCCTCGATGCTGGTGGCGGTGGTGTTCACGGCCCTGGGCGCCTGGCCCATGCGGCGGGGCGGGCGGCTGGCCGGGACGAAGCTGGCCATCGTGGGAACGCTGACGGGGCTGGGCATTGCCGGCATGCATTACACCGGCATGGCCGCCATGCGGATGGCGGCGACGGTGGAATATGACCGGACGCTGGTGTGGGCGTCCATCCTGATCGCGGTGGCGGCGTCCTCGGTGGCGCTGTGGCTGGCGAACCGGCTGCGCGGCGCCGAGGTGATGGGCGAGACGGCGCTGAAGCTGGCGGCCTCGGTGGTGATGGGCGTGGCCATCTCCGCGATGCACTACACCGGCATGGCGGCAGCGCATTTCCATGCCGCGCCGGATGCGCTTGGCCCGGCGGCGGGTCTGGACACGAACATGCTGGCGGCAGGGATCGTGGGCGTGTTCGCGCTGGTGCAGGGCGGCACGCTGGCACTGGCGGCGGTGGACGACGCGCGCGCCACGGTGCTGCGGAACGTGGCGGTCGAACGGCGGCTGGCGGCGATGCTGCGGGCGATGCCCGACGCGGTGCTGGCAGTGAACGCGCGCGGCGAAATCGAACAGGCCAACCCGGCGGCCGAGCGGCTGTTCGGCTATGCGGCGGAGGAATGGCCGGGGCTGCCGATGGAGCGGCTGGTGCCCGAGGATGCGCTGGAGAGACACCGCCAGGGATTTGCGCGGCAACTGAAGGAGCCTGCCGGCGGGCCGCTGCACGACATGCAGGTGCGGGCGCGGCGCAAGGATGGCTCGGTGTTTCCCTGTGAACTGTCCATCAGCGATTATCGCGACGAGAGCCATGGCGGGAGCCGCCATTTCATTATTGCCGTGCGAGACATCAGCGCGCGCCTCGCGGCCGAGGAGGAAAATGCCCGCCTGCGCATGGCCGTGGAGCAGACGCCCGAGGGCGTGTTCATCACCGACGCGGAAGGCCGCATCGTCTACGCCAACGCGGCGGTGGAGCGGATGACCGGGCGCTCGCGCGAGGAACTGCTGGGCCGGCGGGCCGCCGAGGTGCGCGGCGGCGAGGTTGGCGATATGCTCTACCGCGAAATCCTGGAATACATGGACAACGGCCTGCCCTGGATGGGCGACGTGGAATACGAGCGGCCGGACGGCGAGAAGCGCATCATCGAGCGGCACATCGCGCCGGTGGTCGTGGATGGCGAGACGCGCTGGCACGTCTGCGTGGACACGGACGTGACCGAGCAACGACGGGCGCGTTCGCGGCTGGAACATGCACAGCGGCTGGAGAGCCTCGGCGTGCTGGCCGGCGGCATCGCGCATGATTTCAACAACCTGCTGGCGGCCATCATGGGCAACGCGGGGCTGGCCAGGATGAAGGCCGGCGCGAACCCCGAGGCGATGCGCGAGGTGACGCCCTACCTGAAGCGCATCGAGGATTCGAGCCAGCGGGCGGCGGAGCTCTGCAAGCAGATGCTGGCCTATTCCGGCAAGGGTAAGTTCGTGGTCGAGCCCATCAATCTCTCGGACATGGTGCGGGAGATCACGAAGCTGCTGGATGTGTCCATCGCCAAGAACGTGGTGCTGAAGTTCCACCTGGCCGAGAACCTGCCGGCGGTGGACGCGGACGCGGCGCAGTTGCAGCAGGTCATCATGAACCTGGTCATCAACGC
>JALVTX010000263.1 GCA_027035825.1 Mariprofundaceae bacterium | reverse complement strand
CCGAAGGGATGCTCCAGCTCGCCGGCGTCCTTGAGCATGGTGAGCACGACGGCGGTGGAGCTCATGCTGATGATGAAGCCGACGAGCACGCCCGTTTGCCACGCATGGCCGGAGAGCGCTGCCCCCAGCGTGCAGATGAGCACGCTGACGCCGATCTGCGCCCCCGTGCCCAGCACCGCCACGCGCCATTTCGCCACCAGCCTCGGCAGCGAGACCTCCATGCCGATGAAGAACATCAGCATGATGACGCCCAGCTCGCCCATGTGCCGCAAGAGCTCGCGGTCGTGCACCAGGTTCGCGCCGCTGGGGCCGATGGCGATGCCGGTGACGATATAGGCGATGGCGGCCGGCATGCGCAGCTCGCGCAGCAGGAAGGCCAGCGCCAGCGCGCAGGCGATGGCGGCCACGAGAATCAGCAGCATCGCGTTCATTTCCATGCCGGCGTCGTCACTCCTTGCGGCCGAACAGCCGCTCCAGCGCCGCCAGCGACAGACGCGCGTAGGTGGGGCGGCCGTGGTTGCACTGGGCGATGTTCGGGGTCTCTTCCATCTGGCGCAGCAGCGCTTCCTGCTCGGCGGGCGAGAGCGCGCGGCCGGACTTGATGGCCCCCTTGCAGGCGCGGTTGCCCAGCCAGCGCTCCAGGACGCGGCCCGCGCCCTCGGCCTCCGCGCCGTGGCGCATCAGCGATTCCACCAACTCCGCCAGCAGCTCCGCCGGCGGCTCGCCGGCGAGCAACGCCGGCACGGCCGTAATGGCGAAGCATTCCTCACCCTTGGGCTCGGCCGCGAAGCCGAAGCGCGCCAGTTCGTCCAGGTGCTCGTGCAGCCAGGCGCTGGTTCGGGCGTCGGGCTGCCAGCGTTCGGGCGCGAGCAGCGGCTGGCTGGCGATGCCGCGCCCGGCCAGCTGGCGCTTCAGCCGCTCATACGCGATGCGCTCGGCCGCCGCGTGCTGATCCACGAGCACCACGCCGTCCGCCGTCTGCGCCAGGATGTAGCAACGGTGAATCTGCGCCAGCGGCGCGCCCAGGTCGAGGCGCCCGGACTCGCCCCAGGCCGGCGCATCCGGCTCGGCGACTTCCCATTCGGTGGCTTCCAGTCCGGCGGCGTCGGGCGTGCCACCGGCCGGGGCGGTGAACAGCGCCCGCAGCGTGGCCGCGTCGGGTCGCGGGGAAGTGCCGGCGCGCGACCGGGGGGCGGGCGTGGCCGGGTTTCTCGCCAGCGCGGCCACGGCCTGCTCGCCCACGGTGGAGGACACCGTCTGCCCGCCCTCGGCGATGGCGGCGCGGGCGCAGGCGATGACGGCGGCGCGCACCTCCTGGGGATGGCGAAAGCGCACCTCTCGCTTGGCCGGGTGCACGTTCACGTCCACCAGCGCCGGGTCCATCTCCAGCCACAGCACGGCCTGCGGGAAGCGGTCGTGGAAGAGCACGTCGCGGTAGCCCGCGCGCAGCGCCGCGATGAGCTGGCGGTCGCGCACCACGCGGCCGTTGACGAAGAAGAACATGCGCTCGGCGTTGCGGTGGTGGCAGGTGGGCAGGCCCAGGCAGCCGTGCGCCTGGATGCCGTGGTATTCGATGCTGGCCGGGCGCTGGTTGTCCGCGAACTCGCGGCCCATTACCAGCCGTACCCGCGCCTCGCGCGCCTGGCCGGGCGGCGCGTCCAGCCGCTTGCGGCCGTCGCATTCCAGCCGGAAGCCGACGGACGGGCTGGCCATGGCCAGCGCCCGCATGGTTTCGACGATGACGGCCTCCTCGGTGCGGTCGGTGCGCAGGAAGCGCGCCCGGGCCGGGGTGTTGAAGAAGAGGTCGCGCACGCGCACCCGCGTGCCCCGGCGGGGCGGGGCGGGGCGCAGCCGGCAGGGGCCGCCGCCCTCCTGGGTCAGCTCCACGCCCTCGGTGGCCTCCCCGAGGGCCGTGTGCATCGTCAGCCGCGAAACGGAGGCGATGGAGGGCAGCGCCTCGCCGCGGAAGCCGTGGCTGGCGATGGCGGCCAGTTCCTCGGCGCTAGAGAGCTTGCTGGTGGCGTGGCGGCGCATCGCCATCTCGGCGTCGCGTGCGGACATGCCGCAGCCGTCGTCGTCCACCTCGATGAGCCGGCGGCCGGCCTGCTCGATGCGCACGACGATGCGCCGCGCGCCGGCGTCGAGGCTGTTCTCGACCAGTTCCTTGACGATGGAGGCCGGCCGCTCCACCACCTCACCGGCCGCGATCTGGTTGGCCACGGCGGGCGGAAGCAGGTGCACCACGTGTTGCGACATGCCCCTATTCCACCACGAAGCCGCGCCGCGCCGCAATGATTGTCGCGGGCCGCTGCCGGCGGTTCCGTGAATGCGCCCGTGCTGCTATGCTTGGGGCATTCTCAGGAGGTTACGGAACACATGGCACGAGTCACCGTTGAAGATTGCATTCGCTACTACCCCAACCGTTTCGAGATGGTGCTCTTGGCCGCGCGCCGCGCGCGCCAGTTGCTCAAGGGCATGCCCTCGGTGGTGGATGATGGCGAAACCCACAAGCCGGTGGTGCAGGCGCTGAAGGAGATGGGCGAGGGCCACATCACCTGGGAGGCGGTGTTCGACCTCGAAGCGCGCGAGCGCGAGCGGCTGAGGGCGGCCGAGGCCGCCGGAAACGCCGAGGAGCATGACGCTGCCGCCTGAGGTGAATCCGGCCGCGACCGGCCCGGCGCGCTGAACCGGCGTCGCGGTCTGGCGCCGTGAGCCGCATCTTTGAAATCACCGACAAGGTTCGCGCGCACGATCCGCGCGCCGACATCGACCTCATCAACCGCGCCTACGTGTTCGCGGCGCAGGCGCACGCGGGCCAGAAGCGCAGCTCCGGCGAGCCCTACCTGACGCATCCGCTGGAGGTGGCGAACATCCTCGCCAGCCTCCGCCTGGACGACAAGAGCATCGTCACCGGCCTGTTGCACGACACGGTGGAGGACACGCCGGTGACGCTGGACGACATCCGCGAGCGCTTCGGCGAGGACGTGGCGCGGCTGGTGGACGGCGTCACCAAGATTGGCCGCATCCAGTTCCAGTCCAGCGAGCACAAGCAGGCGGAGAACTTCCGCAAGATGATTCTGGCCACGGCGCGCGACTTGCGCGTGCTGCTGGTCAAGCTGGCCGACCGGCTGCACAACATGCGCACGCTGGGCTTTCTGCCCGAGCGCAAGCAACGGGCGATTTCCGAGGAGACGATGCAGCTGTATGCGCCGCTGGCGCACCGGCTGGGCATTCACTGGCTCAGCCAGGAACTGGAAGACCTGGCCTTTTCCTACCTCGACCCCGAGGCCTACCGCATGCTGGCCGACCGGCTGGCCGAGCACCTGGATTCGCTGACCAGCACCCGCGAGCGGCTGGAGCGGATTCTCCAGGAAGCGGTGACGCGCCAGGGCGTGGAGGCGCGGGTGCAGGGGCGAATGAAGCATATCTACAGCCTCTACCGCAAGATGGAGCGCAAGCGACTTGCCTTCGACGAGATTTACGACCTCGTCGCCTTCCGCGTCATCGTCAAGGACATTCCCACCTGCTACCAGACGCTGGGCGTGATTCACAGCCTCTACCGCCCCGTGCCCGGCCGCTTCAAGGACTACATCGCGCTGCCCAAGCCCAATGGCTACCAGTCGCTGCACACGTCCATCATCGGCCCGGATAACCTGCGGCTGGAGGTGCAGATTCGCACCGAGGAGATGCACCGGCACGCCGAGGATGGCGTCGCCGCGCACTGGATCTACAAGAGCGGCGAGACGGACAAGGACGGCGACCGAAGCCTGAAATGGCTGAAGCAGCTCACCGAGCTGTTGCAGCAGAGCGAGCAGCCGGGCGAACTGCTGGAAACCATTCGCCTCGACCTGTTCGTGCAGGAGGTGTACGTGTTCAGCCGCGACGGCGATTTGTTCGCGCTGCCGCGCGGCTCGATGCCGCTGGATTTCGCCTACGCCGTGCATACCGATGTCGGCCACCACTGCATCGGCGTGCGCATCAACGGTCGCGAGGCAGACTTCCAGACCCGGCTGCGCAACGGCGACCAGGTGGAGGTGCTGACCAGCCCCGAGCAGACGCCCAGCCGGAGCTGGCTGCGCTACGTGCGCACCTCTCGGGCGCGGCAGGCCATCCGGCAGTGGTTCCGCCGCGCCGAGAAGGAAGCCAGCATGCGCATGGGCCGTGAGATTCTGGACGAGGTGTTCGGCAAGGATGCGAAGCCGCCGGCGCGGGTGTTGAAGGCGCTGGAATGCGCCAACGTGGACGCGCTGTCCGAGCGCCTGGGGCGCGGCGACATTCCCCTGGATGCGTTGCTGAAGGCGGCGGGTCGCGGCCCGCTGGCCAGCCTGCGTCTGCGGGGCGGGCATCTGGGGCTGATTCGCGCCGCCCGCTGCTGCCGGCCATTGCCGGGCGACCGGATTCTCGGCCGCTTCGAGCATGACAGGGGCATGATCGTGCACCGGCAGGAGTGCCCATTGATTGGCGACGAGGATGACGGCAACCCCTGGACGGAAATCGAGTGGCGGCCCGATCCCGGCAAGCTGTATTCGACGTTGTTGGAAGTGACCACGCGCAACCGGCGCGGCATGCTCTCGAAGGTGTCGGGCGAGATCGCGCGCTCGGGCGCGGAGATTGACGACCTGCGCATCCGGCAACTGGCGGGCGCGATGACGACGCTGACCATCCTGGTGCAGGTGTCCGACCGCGTGCATCTGGCCCGCGTGATGCGCGAGGTGCGCAAGCTCGATGGCGTGGCCGGCGTGCGCCGCGCCATGGAGCCGGAGGCCGAGGAGAAACGGCGCGAGACGGGCTGGCGGCGGGCGTTCCGCTCGATGATGCGCAAGGGTTTCGGTCAGGCCCGGGAACACGAGTGATGGAGGAACGATGAGCAAGCTGGAAACCATTCATTCTGACGCGGCCCCGAAGGCGGTGGGCCCCTACAGCCAGGCGGTGGCGCATGGCGGCATGGTCTGGCTTTCGGGCCAGATCGGCCTCGTGCCCGAGCGGGGCGAGCTGGCGGGAGACGATCTTGCCTCGCAGGCAAGGCAGGTGATGGCCAACCTCGCGGCCGTGCTGGAGGCGGCCGGCGCGGGGCTTGAGGACATCATCAAGGTGACCATCTACCTCACGGACATGGGCGATTTCCCCGAGCTGAACGCGCTCTACGCCGAGTGGCTGGGCGAGCATCGGCCGGCGCGGGCGACGGTGGCCGTGGCGGCGCTGCCGCTCGGCGCGCGCATCGAGATGGATGTCGTGGCGCGCGTTCTCTCAGCCTGAGCTGTTGGCGGCCCGAGCCCGCTGTTTCGGCATAAAAGGCGGGCATGAAAAAGGCGCCGCGAGGCGCCTTGGTTTCAGAGGAGGGAGGAAACGCGGCTCATGCCGCCTTCTGAACCTTGCCGGAGCGCAGGCAGCGCGAGCAGACGCGCACATGGCCCACGCGGCCGTTCACCACGGCGCGAATCCGGTGCAGGTTCGGCAGAAAGCGCCGCCGCGTCGTGTTGTGCGCGTGGCTCACATTGTTTCCGCTCATCGGTCCCTTGCCGCAAATCTCGCAACGCTTGGCCATGGTCGTTCTCCAGCTTGGTCTGATTATTAATAAGTCTGTTTGTTCCGGGCACGCCCGAAGGGGCGCGCACTTTAGGCGAAGTCGCGCCGCAACACAAGCGCCGGTTGTTCGCGCGGGCGCGCCGCGCCAGCATGGGCGGATGTATCGGGCGTTCGCGCGGGATTTGACGGCGGTTCCGGGCATCGGCCCGGCGCTAGCCGGGAAGCTGGCGAAGGCGGGCGTGCGGCGCCTGGGCGACTTGTTGCTGCGCCTGCCCGCGCGCTGGGTGGACGACCGGGTGGTGACGCCCATCCGGGAACTGCGCGAGGGCGAGCCCGCGCGCACCGAGGGTCGCGTGCTGCGCGTGGATGCGGCGGGCGCGGGCCGCCGCCGGCAGGTGGTGGTGCGCCTGGCCGATGGCGACGGCGCGGAACTGGAGCTGCGGTTCTTCCATTCCGACTGGTTGCTGCGCGATGCCCGGCTGACGCCGGGGCGGCGCATCAGCGTGCGCGGCAAGCCGGAATGGTGGCGCGGGCGCTGTCAGATGCTGCACCCGGAGTGGATGCCGGCCGAGCAGTTCGCGGGCGGCTGGCGGCCGGTCTATGGCTCGGTGGCGGGGGTGAGCGGCGCGCGCATCGCGGGCTTCATTCGGCGCGGGCTGGAACTGGCGCCGCCGGAAGCGTCCAGCCCCTTCGACGCCGCGCTGCCCGATCACCCAAGCTTGCGCGAGGCATTGTTCGAGGCGCATGCGGCGGCCCGGGGGCCGGAGGCCGCCATTCATGCGCGGGCGTGCGAGCGGCTGCTGCTGGAGGAGCTGTTCACCTACCTGCACCTGATGCGCCGCATGCGGGCCAGGGCGAGGATCGCCGCGCCGGCATGGCCGGCGGGTGAGATGGCGGCCCGTTTGCTTGAGGCGCTGCCCTGGCCGCTGACGCCGGCGCAGCGGCAGGCCTGGCGCGACATCGCGGCCGATCTGGCCAGCGGCCAGCGCATGCACCGGCTGGTGCAGGGGGATGTCGGCTCCGGCAAGACGGTGGTGGCGGCGCTGGCCATGCTTGCCGCCGTCGAGAACGGCGCGCAGGCGGCGCTGATGGCGCCCACGTCGGTGCTGGCGGCGCAGCATGCCGAAACGCTGAACTCCTTGCTGGCGCCGCTGGGCGAGCAGGTGGCGCTGCTCACCGGGGCGCTGACGCTCGCGGCGCGGCGGGAGATGCTGGCGCGGCTGGCCGCGGGCGAGATTCGCATGGTGGCCGGCACGCATGCGCTGATTTCCGAGGACGTGCGCTACCGCAACCTGGGGCTGGCGGTGGTGGACGAGCAGCACCGCTTTGGCGTGCGCCAGCGCTGGGCGCTCACCGAGCGCGGGCCGGCCGTGCATTTGTTGGCGATGACGGCCACGCCGATTCCCCGCTCGCTGGCGCTGGCGCTCTATGGAGACATGGACCTGACCGTGATGCGCGGCATGCCGCCCGGCCGCAAGCCGGTGGAGACGCGCGTCATTGCCTCGCGCGGGCGGCTGGCCGAAGGCATGCGGCGGATGCTGGACGCCGGCGGGCGCATCTACTGGATCGTGCCGCGCGTGGACGAGGATGATGACGGGGCGAGCGTGACCCAGCGCGCGCAGGCGCTGGCGGCGCGGTTTCCGGACGCCGGGGTGCTGGGCCTGCACGGGCGGATGAAGCCGGCGGAGAAGGAGGCGGCGCTTGCGGCCTTTGCCGACGGTCGCTGCCGGCTGTTGGTGTCCACCACCGTGGTGGAGGTGGGCGTCAACGTGCCCGAGGCGCGGCTCATCGTCATCGAGCAGGCCGAGCGTTACGGGCTGGCGCAGCTTCACCAGCTGCGCGGCCGGGTGGGGCGCGGCGAAGCTCAAGGGTATTGCATCCTGCTGCCGTCGCGCGATGCGCCGGCGGCCGCCTTGGAGCGACTGGCCCGCATGGCCGATTGTCACGACGGGCTGGCGCTGGCCGAGCTGGACATGAAGCTGCGCGGTGCGGGCGATGCCACCGGCGTCAATCAGAGCGGGGATGTCGGCTTTCGGCTGCTCGATCTGGCGCGCGACGCGCATCTCATCCGCGACTGGCACGACAGGCTGCCCGAGGCGCGGCCCACCGAGGCGATGATCCGCTTCTGGCGGCCGGAGGCGGAGCGGGTGGATTGAACCGGCTGCTATGCCTGTGCCAACGTCTCGCTCCGGCCCACGGGGGGTGAGCCATGGCGCATGCGAATCATTTTCAGCCGCCGACGCATGTGGTTGTCCATGAAGCCGAGCTGCTCCAGGAGTTCCAGCGACGGGAGTGATTCCTCCCCGGTGAAATAGGAAGAATATGCGCGCAACCGCTCCCGTTCCGCCAGCGTCTGTGCCAGCGCCCAGTCGGCCATGCGGTTCTCCATGTCCATCTGCTCCGCCGTGCACGACACGGCCAGGAATGGCTCCAATGGGCGAAACACGGGATTTTGCTCGAAACCCACTGCGACCTGGTTCAGCGCATGCACGGCCACGCTGCGGTAGCCCAGGTTGGCGGCGATTCGCGCCAGTGTCATCAGGCGCGCCGTGCTCATGTGCACGTCAAACAGCGACACCATGCCGGAGAAGGCCAGTTGGAGATGTGCCAAGGCCTGCCCGGCCGAATCCGCTTCCAGTGCTGACAGGTAGTGGTTCAGCGATTGTTCGTAGGCTTTCCAACCGGGCTGCGGTTGTTCGCGCACCGATTCCTGCCAGATTTCCATGAGCGCCTTCCCATAAGGCAGTCGGGACAACGATATCTGCCAATCGGCAAACGGCTTGACCGTTTCCGGGGTGCCCAGCGCCAGCAGGTCTTCCGCCGCAAGCCGCCGGGCGGTGTTCTCCTTGCAGGCAAAGAGGTTCAATAGGTATTCATCGTGAGGCTCGTGAGGATTGAAGGGCGCAAGCACTTGCAGGCCGGGAACCAGCGCCCAAGTCTGATAGCCAAGGCGCTGAAAGGCTTCGATCAGGCCGTGATTGACTTCGTTGCCATGCTTGAGCTCGAACATGACGAGCGGCGAGAAGCGCGTGAAGAAGTCGCGCCCCCCTTCGAGGATGCGAACCTCCTCGCCTTCGGCGTCCATCTTGACGAAATCCATGCCGTTCCATCCGTATTGTTCGATGCAATCGTCCAACCGGGTCAGTTTCACTTCCTCGGACGGTCCCTGGTTGGTTCCATGAGACAAGGCATTGAGTTCGCTGTTGGCATCGAGCGACAAGCGGGCCGTGCCGGCCTGGCTGGACAGGGCGGCCCGAACGAGAGAGACGTTGCCGAAGCGATTGGCCTGGATGCTGCGCTCCAGGAATCCGGCGGTGGAGCTGGCTGGCTCGAAGGCCCACAGACTCCCCTTGCCATCAAGCCGCTTGGCGATGCTCATGGCGTAGCAGCCATAATTGGCGCCGATGTCCAGCACGCGCATGCCAGGGCGAATGAGCCGGCGCACGAAGCGGATTTCGTCCTCGAACCAGTCGCCCTGTTCCAGAAGCACGTAGGGCGTCATTAACCGAACGTCATCGGGCACGCATATCCGGACACCGTCCTCGATGGGAACGGTCATGATGCCATCGCTTGCTTCGTAATCGAAGAGGGCATTCTCCTCATAGCCTTCGGCGATGAGCCAGTCGTGCAGGACGGCATTCAGCCGTTCGATTTGGGATTCGTTCAGCATATCCCGGTAAGCTCCAGTCTGGCCGCCGGAGGTGATATGATTGCCATGCAACAGGGTCTGGTTGTGGAATTTCCGATCCTGATCGATGGCCGTGACGTTATCGGCCTTGCTTGTGTCCATGGCTTGCAGTTGGCGCTGCACGGACTGAAGGCTGCAGGCATGGACGATGCGCTCGATGGCGTCATCATCCACCGCAATGCCCAGGAAGTCGGCGAGCGTTCGGACGACTTCCTTTGGCGACCGCCGGATGTCCGCGTATTCGATGGAGATGAGGTTGGGCTGCCGTTTCCATCGTGCATGCGTCTGGATGATCTCCGGCAAGCGTTGCAGCACGGTGTCGAAATCCTGCGACTCGAAGTTCATCAGGCTGACGGCGACATCCCGAAGGTCTCGCTGCGTGTGGATGGCCCGGGCGGCGCCGGATTCCAGCAAGGCCTCGGTCTTCGGTAGCGGAAGGTGAAACTTGATCAGGCGCGGCGCCTTGCCTTCTTGCTTCAGCAGGGCCTGTTCCACGGCATCGCCTTCGCCGACAAAACCGATGGCCGTGCCTTGGCCGGCATGTTCGAGCAGCAGGCGGGCGACGTTGTATGCCCAAGTGGAGCCGGAGCGCAGCATGCCCACGACGAAAATCCATTGGATATCGGCATCTGTATCGGATGGCGCTGGTTGGGTTCTCGATTCGCCTGACTTGCCCGTTTTCTCCGCCCATGCTCTGGCATAGGCATCCTCGAGATGGCGCGTCACGCGCTCGGGATGGCAGATGATGGAATGCCGGAACAGGGTGTGCAGGCACTTGCGAACGATGGGAAGGTTCTCCGGAATGGACGCCAAGTTTACGGCATTTTCGACGTACTCGTCCTCGCTGGCGGCGATGGTCACGTCGTAGCCGATATTGCGCATGATGGCGGCGGAAACGCGCTGAACATGCGTGTCGCCTTCCAGCGTCACGACGGGAACGCCCATCCACAGCGATTCGCAGGTGGTGTGCGTGCCATGATAGGGGAAGGGATCGAGCATGATGTCCACGCGGTTGTACCAGGCCGCGTGTTCCGCGTAGGAGTGGGCGTAGGCGGCGAACTCGATGCGTGATGCATCCACGCCATGACGTTCGAATGTCCGGGTGATGTTTTGGCGCACCGTGGAGGATTCGCATCCGGCCGACTTGATGACCAGGCGCGAGTCCGGGGCCTCGGTCAGGATGCGGCTCCAGACCCGGATGACCTCGGGATTCAACTTGCGAATGTTGTTGAACGAGCCGAAGGTGACAAAACCATTGGCTTCGGCTGGCGCATGCTCCGTTCGCGGCAGGTCTGGCAGGCCGAACATGGTGAGAAAGCTCTCCGGCAGTCGCAGCAGTTGTTCCACGTACGGGGTGCGCACATGCTCGGGGTCGGCATGGACGTCCGTGATCCGGTAGTCCACGGTGGCCAGACCTGTCGTGTTTGGATAGCCGAGATAGGAGATTTGCACCGGTGCGGGACGAAAGGCCAGCACCGGCAGTTGGGAAGCGTCGGTGTGTCCGCCCAGTTCGACCAGAATGTGGATGCCATCACGATTGATGCGCAGGGCGATTTCATCATGCGCCATGGCAGTGACGTCCACGAAATGGTCGGCGCAATCGCGGATCCGCGCGGTCATTTCATCGTCCTTGCGCAGATGGGCGTAACAGAACACCTCGAACCGTGACCGGTCGTGGTGCGCGAGCACCGGATGGATCAGGTTGCCCACCGGGTGCATGTTGAAGTCGGCCGACAGGTAGCCGATGCGGATCCGATCGCGCGGTTCGACGGGCGGTCGCAGCGGTAGCTGTCGGCGTTGCGCTTCCTGCATGATCTGGTCGCCCCAGAGCTTGTGGATGCGGAAAATGCGTTCCGGCTCCAGGCCCGGTAGGGCGTTCAGATCCAACAGGGAGCCAGCGAGGTAGGGCAGGGGCACGGCGTTGGCTTCCAGTTGTGCGAGCACGTCTTCCTGGAGTCGCCCGGCGCGTTCCCAGTCGCAGGCATGGAGATAGCTGCGGAAGGCGATCAGTCGGCTTTCCGGGTGCTTCTCGTCGTTTTCGAAGTATTCCGCCAGCTCCAGCATGCCCTCGATGTTGCCGCCGTCCCGATAGCAGTGAATGAGGTGGATGCGTGTCTCATGGTCATCCGGCAGCGCTTCCAGCACCTTCAGATAGGCTGCTTCGGCCTCATTGAAACGGCGTTGGGTCTGATGGATGCGCCCCAGCAGACCTAATGCCGGGACGTGGCCGGGATGCCGTGCAAGGATGCGCTGGCATTGATGTTCAGCCTGATCAAGGCGGCCGGTTTCAAAAAGCCTGACCGCTTTCTTCATCGTCTTGCCGACATGTTGCCCCATAATGCTCTCCCGAAAGTCGCCCGGCGAAACATTTCGTTTCGCCTCTGTTTGGTTGTCGTCAAGAAAAGCAAGAAGCAGGCCACTGCTTGCGGTTCGGCAGCGGTCGGGCGTCGGCATTGTCATCGAAAATTAAAGTGAGCCATCGAACGGGCGATAGATAGTCCTGCCGGCGGGAGATTCGTCGGTCGTGACAGGGCAAGGATGTCGTTCACGAAACCATGACACTAAGGAGAGAGCATATGTCACTTGTAGTGCAAACCAACAACGCGGCCGTCACGGCCCTGAAGCACCTCGGCGTGAACAACATGAACATGAACAAGGCCCTGGAGCGCTTGTCCTCGGGCTTTCGCATCAATTCGGCGGCGGATGACGCGGCCGGCTTCGCGATTGCCTCGAAGATGGATGCGTTTGGTCAGCGTCTGAAGGCGGCGAGCCAGAATGCGGCCCAAGGCGTGGCCATGGTCAAGACCGCGGATGCGGCGCTGAACGAGATTCAGAACATCCTGACGCGGATTCAGACGCTGGCGGTGCAGGCTTCCTCGGCCAACAATGGCACGGGTGAGAAGGCCAAGCTGGAGGCTGAGCGCATCAAGCTGGAGGGCCAGATCGACAAGTTCGCGGCTACGGCGGAATACAACGGCGTCAAGCTGCTGGACGGCTCGGCCGGCACGGCGGTGTCCTTCCAGGTGGGCGCGCAGAACACCGCCAACGATCGCGTCAGCGTCAATCTGGGCAGCAGCTACAATGCAACCAGCCTCGGTTTGGCCGGCACCACGGCCACGCTGACCTCGGCCACGGGCGCGCAGGCCTACATCACGACCCTGAACACGGCGCTGGATACGGTCGTGAACAAGCGCGCCGATCTGGGCGCGGTGCAGAACCAGCTGAACTTCGTGCAGGCCAACCTGGCCACGGCCATCGAGCAGTCGACGGCGTCGGTGTCCACCATCCGCGATGCGGACATGGCTGCCGAGATGGCGAATTTCACCAAGAGCCAGGTGCTGGTGCAGGCGGGCACGGCCATGCTGGCGCAGGCCAACCAGGCCTCCCAGAACGTGCTCAGGCTGTTCCGGTAAGGCAGGTGGCTGATCTCCTCCCCCGTCAAGGGGGAGGAGAAAGGCCGATGATACTGAGATAAGGAGGTAGGCGGTCATGCAAGGCGTAACGCAGATCAAGATTGCATCGCTGACTCCTGGCTCGGTTTCGGTTCGTCCTTCCGGTTCACAGAGTTCGTCCACTGCCGTTTCTTCTCCTGCCGCGGATTCGGCCCAGCCGACGCGACAGGAGGTGGAGCAGGCCATCAGCCGCGCGAACGCCAGGATGGCGGCGGCCAATCAGGGAATCCGGTTCGGCTTCGACGATGCCGCCGGGCAACTGGTGGTCAAGGTGGTGGATCAAGGCACAGGCGAGGTGATTCGTCAGGTTCCTTCCAAGGAATTTCTTGCCGCTCAGGCGGCTGCCAGGGAGGCAATCGGTCTGCTGCTCGACAAGCAGGCATGATCTTGCCAGGGCAGATGCGTCATCATGAAACCCCTCGCGAGATTCGGGAACGCATACGAAGCTGGCCCGGATTTTGCGAGGGGTTCGTGATGATGGCGCGGATGGAGGCGCGGGCATGCCAGTGATTTCCAATATTCCCAGCCAGGTGGCCGGATTCGATACGAACAAGGCCATTGATGAGCTGCTGGCCGTGCAGCAATTCCAGATCGACCAGCTCAAGAGCAAGCAGGACGCCCAGCAATCCAGGCAGGATGCCTTCAGCCAGCTGAATCAGGCTTTGCTCGACTTGCGCCATGTGGCGACGAGCATGGCGGACAGTTCCCAGTTCTTTTCCTATTCGGCCACGCTATCCAGCAGCAATGCGAGCGTGCCGGCCAGTTCGCTCCTGGATGTCAGCGGCACGAATGCGGTGTCAGCTGGCAGCCACAGCATTATCGTCAATCAGGTAGCACTCGCCCAGCGCGACGCTTCCTCGGCTGCCGTGACCGACGCCACGGGCGCGGCCGTGAGCAGCGATAGCGTGGCGCTTGGCATGAGCGGCTCGTTCGCACTCCAGGGCGTTACCATCAACGTGACGGCTGCCGACTCCCTGCAGGACATCGTTTCCAACATCAATCAGCAGAAGGCCACGACGGGTGTTACGGCATCCGTCATCAAATCGGCCGCCAACGACTATCGGCTGGTGCTGACGGCGGATCAAACGGGCGCGACCGGTTTCACGTTGAGCGGGGTCGACTTGGATGCGGGCGGCACCTTGGCGGGCCTGAATCTGGGGGCCGCGGGCCAGAGCAACGCGCGTCAGAATCTTCAGCCTGCCCAGGATGCACGGGTGACGATCGATGGCCTCACGGTGACGCGCAGTTCCAACATTATCGCCGATGCGCTGCCGGGCGTGACATTGAACCTGAAGCAGGCCGATCCGGCCACGACCATCACCATGAATATCGATGTGGACCGGCAGGCGCTGCGCGACAACGTGCAGGCCTTCGTGGACGCCTACAACAAGGTGCAGGATTTCATCAATCAGCAATTTGCGTTTGACGCCAAGAGCGGAACGGGCGGCGTGTTGGCCGGCGAGTCGATGCTCCGGAACATCCAAAGCACCCTGTCCTCCAGCCTGTTGAGCAGCGTGCCGGGCGTGGCCGCCGGCAAGCCGGACAGCCTGGTTCGCATTGGCGTGGAACCGGACGCCAACGGCCACTTGCAGATCAATGGCAGCCTGTTCGACAATTATCTGAACAATGACCCGGCCGCCATCCGCGACCTGTTCGTGGCCCATGGGAGCAGCAGCAATTCGCATCTGAATTTCCTGATTCAGGGCTTGGACACCCCTTCCGGCACCTATGCGGTGAACATCACGCAAGCTGCAACGCAGGCGAGCGTGACAGGCACGGCCGATGTGGTGACCACGGGTCTGGCCGCCGCCGAGACCTTGACCATTACCGAAACCGGTTCGGGTCGGCAGGCGACGGTCGCGTTGAGCGCCGGGCAGACCCAGAGCGGCATCGTTCAGGCGCTGAATAGCGAGTTCGGGAAGGTCTATACCGAGAGCCACATGCTTGGCGCCGCGCTGACGACCACTGGCGGCGCGCCTGCTACCGGCTCGACCACCTTTGCCCAGTTGGGCTTGGGCGTGGCGGCGGGAGATACCATCACCATCGGCGGCACCAATCATTCTGGTACCAGCATCAGCGCGACCTACACCGTGCTGGATCCGGCAACCGATACGCTCTCCGGCCTGCTTTCCGCGATCCAAAGCGCCTTTGCCCAGCAGGTGACGGCGAGCCTGGATGCGTCCGGCCATATCGTGGTTACGGATGCGACCAGCGGTGACAGCCAGTTGGCGGTAAGGCTGACGGCCAACAACGAGGGCGGCGGCACGCTGAACTTCGGCGCTGATACGGTGACCACCCAGGGCCGGAACGCCTTGGGCGTGGAGGCGCTTGCATCCGGCAATGGCATCCAGATACGGAGCCGGAACTATGGCGCGGGCGCCGGCTTCACGATCTCCCAGAGTGTGGACGGTCTGGGTATCGCCAACCAGACCGTGGCGGGAACGGATGTGGCAGGCACCATCAACGGGCTTTCGGCTATTGGCACGGGGCAGGTGCTGACCGGTTCCACCGGCAATGTGGATGGCATGAGCATCCTCTACACCGGCACCGTCACGGGTGCGGTGGGCGACATCGTACTGGGCCTTGGTGTCGGCGCGAGGTTTGACGGCACGCTGGATGTGTTCGCCAATCCCGTGACGGGGCTAATCCAGAATGCCATTCAGGCCTCACAATCCATCAACAAGTCGCTGGATCAGCAGATCGCCGATCTGCAGGCCCAGATGGAGCAGAAACGAACCCAATTGACGCAGATGTTTTCGCGTCTGGAGCGTTCCCTGGCCCAGTTGAAGTCCACTCAGACATTTCTGACCAACCAGATCAACGCCGCCAACAAGCCCGCGAATTAGGAGTTTTTTCCTTCAGTTCCGGCGCGTTTCGGCGATAGATAAACAGGAGCGGGGGCGACGGGTTCGCCCGGCGAACGGATTCGAACGGAACCATGCAAGGAGGCGGAACCATGACGGGATACAGAGCATATCAGGGACACCAGGTGGACGGCTCCAGCCCGCTGGGGCTGGTGCTGTTGAGCTACGAGGCGTTGTACAAGTCGCTGGGGCGGGCGCGTCGCGCCATCATCGCCGGCGATCTGGCGGCGGAGGCCGATCACACCGGTCGCGCCATCGAGGCCATCGTGGAGCTGGCCACCAGCCTGGACACGGAGCGGGGAGGCAAGATTGCCGCATCGTTGGCGGCGCTCTATGCCTACATGATCCGCCGGCTGAACGAGAACATGTGCAGTTGCTCCACCGAGACGGTGGATGAGATCATGCAGCTGGTGCAGACCCTTCGCGAGGGCTGGGAGGAGATCGCCCGCCAGCAGCAGGGAAGGCCCGAGCCGCGCCAGGCGGCGGCCACGGTGGCGGCGTGATGGCCGCGGCCGCTCCCCGCGAGCGTTCGCTGCTGGCGAGCATGGACGCCAGCCTGGAGGCGCTGGAGGAAGTGCGCCTGCGGCTGGCGCGCGGGGAGTGGAATGGGGTGGATGCGGCCATGGACGATTTCCTCGCGGCCTTCCGCCCCGTGTGGGAGGGGCTGGAGCTGGTCGCCATCGAGCAGATGAGCGCGGACGAGGCCGAGCGGCTGGCGCGGCTGGACGTGCTGCACCGCAAGGCCATGCGCCTGATGCGGGATGTGATGCATCACGTCTCCGAGGACATTCGCACCGTGGATGATGCGCGGATGCGCCTGTACCGGACGGCGGCGATGGCCGCGGGCGGGGATTAGGGCCTGTTCACACTTATTTGGGCGGTGTCGCTGCCGCCCGAAATGCGACCAATCCAGGCGCAAGGCGCGGCGCATGGTGGTTCCATGCGCAAGCCGAGCAACGCCGAGTGGGCGCCATTTGGGAACATTTCGGGCGCAGCCCGAAGGGACTTGGCCATGATTCCGCCTCGCGGCGTTATCGCTTGCTCGCGTGCCGCGGAGGGCACGCCACGCGCGCGATGCCTTGCGAGATCGAAATCATGGCCGAAGTCGCCGCCATCCAAATAAGTGTGAACAGGCCCTAGACCGAATTCAATTGAGGCGGGATTCCAGCCAGCCCTCCACCAGGCTTCGCATCTCGGCCAGACGCACCGCATCGGGCGCTTCAAACCGCAGCACCAGCGAGGGCTGCGTGTTGGAGGCGCGCAGCAGCGCCCAACCGTCCTCGAACTCCAGCCGCACGCCATCCACGTCAATCATCTCGTATCCTTGCGCGGCAAAGTGCGCCTTGGCCTCTTCCACTAGCGCAAACTTGCGTTCGTCCGGGCAGTCCACGCGGATTTCCGGCGTGGTCACCGAGGGTGGCACGTCCGCCAGCATGGCGGAGATGGCGCCGTCCTGCGCCGCCACGGCCTGCATCAGCCGCGCCCCGGCATAGACGGCGTCGTCGAAGCCGAAGAAGCGGTCGGCGAAGAACATGTGACCGCTCATCTCGCCGGCCAGCAGCGCGCCGGTTTCCTTCATCTTGGCCTTGATGGGCGAATGGCCGGTGCGCCACATGATGGCCCGGCCGCCGCGCGCCTCGATGTCCGCATACATGTGGCGCGAGCACTTGACCTCGGAGATGACGGCGGCGCCGGGATGCCGCGCCAGCAGGTCGCGGGCGAGGATGAGCAGCAGCATGTCGCCATGGATGATGTGGCCGTTCTCATCCACCACGCCGATGCGGTCGCCGTCGCCGTCGAAGGCGATGCCGAGATCGGCTTGCGTCTCCGTCACCGCGCGGGCCAGATCGCGCATGTTCTCGGCCACGGTCGGGTCGGGATGGTGGTTGGGGAAGCGCCCGTTCGGCTCGCAGAAGAGCTCCACCACCTCGCAGCCCAGGTCGCGGTAGATGGGCGCGGCGATGACGCCCGAGGGGCCGTTGCCTGCGTCAATCACCACCTTCAGCGGCCGCGCCAGCGGGCAATCCTCCACCACGAAGCGGTGATAGTCCGGCCGCACGTCGGCTGTTTTCGCCTGGCCCGGCGTCGCCACTGGCGCGGGCGGCGACGCCATCAGCGCCTTCAGCCGCTGGATGGCCTCGCCATGCAGGCTGTCCTTGCCCAGCATCATCTTGAAGCCGTTGTATTCCGCCGGATTGTGGCTGGCCGTGACCTGGATGCAGCCGGCGGCGTCCAGATGGTGCACCGCGTAATAGGCGAGCGGCGTGGGAACCATGCCGATGTCCAGCACGTCGCGGCCAGCGGCGGTCACGCCCTCGATGACCGCGGCCAGCAGCTCCGGGCCGGATTCGCGCACGTCGCGGCCGACGACGACCGGGCGGCTGTCGCCCTCCGGCAGCATGGCCGCGTGGGCGCGGCCGAGCGCGCGCGCGAACTCGGGTGTGATGTCGCGCCCGGCGATGCCGCGGATGTCGTATTCGCGAAAGACGTGGTCGGGGAATTCGCTCATGGATTTGCTCATGGGCGGCAAGGATAACAAAGCAATTGTTTCACCGCAGCGTCATGAATCCGCCGCGGCCGCGACCAACCGGCATGTTGCGTTTTTCACCGTCATGGTCTATCTGAGGGAATGATGGAATCTCCAAAACCCGAACAGGACATCGTGGTCGTATGCGGCTGGCGCACGCCGCTGGGCAAGGCGAACGGCATGCTGGCGGGGCTGGATGCCGTGGATCTGGGCGTGGTGGCCGCGCGGGAGACGCTGGCGCGAGGGCCGGTGTCGTCCCGCGATCTGGACGCGGTCATCGTCGGCAACGTGATCCAGCCGTCGGAGGCGGCCAACATCGGCCGGGTGATCGCGCTCAAGGCCGGCGTGCCGCGCCATGTGCCGGCGCATACCGTGCACCGCAACTGCGCCTCCGGCATGCAGGCCGTGACCGACGCGGCGGAGAAAATCCTGCTCGGCCGCGCCGAGGTGGTGCTGGCCGGCGGCGTGGAGTCCATGACCCATGCGCCGCTGCTGTTTCACGACGACTTCCGCGCCGCGATGGCCCGCCTGCAGAAGGCGCGCGACTGGCGCGCGAAGGCCGAGGCGGCCTGGAGCGTGGCGCGCGCGCCATGGAAGCCGCGCGTGGGCCTGCTTGAGGGACTGACCGATCCGACCGTGCGCCTGAACATGGGGCAGACGGCCGAGGTGCTGGCGCGCGAGTTCGCCATCACGCGCAAGGAGCAGGACGCGTTTGCGCTGCAAAGCCACCAGCGCGCGCACGCGGCCTGGGAGAGCGGCTGGTATCACGACGAGGTCGTGCACCTCTTTCCGCCGCCGGATTATGCGCCGGTGTTGCGCGACGAGGGCATCCGCGCCAACCAGAGCATGGAGGCGCTGGCGAAGCTGAAGCCGGTGTTCGAGCGGCCGCTGGGCACGGTGACGGCCGGCAACAGCTCGCAGATCACCGACGG
>JALVTX010000262.1 GCA_027035825.1 Mariprofundaceae bacterium | reverse complement strand
CCGCTCTGGCGCAGCAGGCGATGGATCAGACCATCGGCGGGATGAATGACCACGGCTCAATCCTCCTTGGCAAAATTTGGCGCAAGCGCACCCGCGCATCTCCACTTATCGGCGCGCGTCCCGCCGACTTTAGTCTTCGCATTCGTCCCGCGTGACCGTCAAGAAATCATCTTTCGCTTGCCACGCCCGTTCTCGCCCGTCATTATTTTGACTTTCCGGCATTCCAGCCCGCGCAACGTGGAGGGACCCATGACGCAATCGGCCTACATTCTCCTGGTGGATGACGAGCAGGAACTGCTGACGGCGCTGAAGGACGTGCTGGAGCAGGCGCGCCACCACGTCACCACCGCCGCCAATGCGATGCGCGCCCGCGAGGCCATGCGGAACGGCAAGTTCGACCTGGCGCTGCTGGACATCCGCCTGCCGGACGGCAACGGCATTGACCTGTTGCGCGAGTTCCGTCGCGCCGACCCGGACATGGGCGTCATCATGATGACCGGTTATGCCGAGGTGGACACGGCGGTGGACGCCATCCGCCTGGGCGCCGACGACTTCCTGCGCAAGCCGTTCGACTTCAACGAACTGATGGTGCGCGTCGCCGAAGCGCTGAAGAAGCGCTCGCTGGTGCGCGACAACCGCCAGCTGAAGGCGCGGGTGCGGGCCAGCGCCTCCACCCGGGCGATGATCGGCCAGAGCCCCGCCATCAAGAAGATTCGCGACACCGTGGAGCTGCTGGGCGATTCCGACAGCACCGTGCTCATCACCGGCGAGTCCGGCACCGGCAAGGAGGTGCTGGCACGCATGCTGCACAATGCCGGCACGCGCGCGCACAAGCCGATGGTGTGCATGAACTGCGGCGCGATTCCGGAGGAGCTGCTGGAATCCGAACTCTTCGGCCATGTGAAGGGCGCCTTCACCGGCGCGCATCGCGCCCGCCCCGGCCGCTTCGAGATCGCCAATGGCGGCACCATCTTCCTCGATGAAATCGGAGACATGAGCCCCAACCTCCAGGTGAAGCTGCTGCGGGTGTTGCAGGAGCGCTGCTTCGAGCCCGTGGGCGGCAACCAGCCCATCGAGGTGGACGTGCGCGTCATCGCCGCCACCCACCGCAACCTCGAGGAGGAAATCGAGAAGGGGCGCTTCCGCGAGGATCTCTACTACCGCCTGAACATCATCCCCATCCACCTGCCGCCGCTGCGCGAGCGCGGCGAGGACGTGCTTCTGCTCGCCGAGCACTTCATGCGCCAGTTCAACGAGCAGAAGCAGGCCCGCATCGAGGGCTTCTCGGAGGCCGCGCGCGAGGCCATGCTGAACTACAAGTGGCCGGGCAACGTGCGCGAGCTGCAAAACCTGATGGAGCGCATCGCCACCCTGAAGCGAACCGGCATCGTGGAGCTGGAAGACCTGCCCTCGCGCATGCTTGGCGAGGGCCAGCGCCTGATGCAGAGCTTCGCCGTGGACATGGATGCCGCCGAGCGCATTGACCTGAAGGCGCTGGTGGACGAGTTCGAGAACCACCTGCTGATTTCGGCGCTGGAGCGCTTTGACTGGAACAAGAACCAGGCCGCCAGATTTTTGACGATGAACCGCACCACCCTGGTCGAGAAAATCAAGAAGAAGGGCCTCGCCCCCCGCCAGAACACCGCCTGACCGCGTCCAAGCATTCCGGCACGGCTCTTGCGAGCAGGCCGGCATGTTTCCCAAGCCCGCGCATCACTTCCAAGGCCGCCGCGCCGCGCTGACGCTGGTCGCGCTGCTGGCCGCCGGCCCGGCCTGGGCGGCCGGCCAACCGACGACCCGGGCCGCCATCCCGGCCAGGACGATGGCCGCCAACGCCGCCGGCGTGCGCGCCCTGCTGAACAACGGCAACCCCGAGCTGGCCATCCGCACGGCGCATTCATTGCTGGCTGGCCAGCGCGTCAAAAACAGCGAGCGCCGGCAACTGCTGGAGCTCATCGCCCAGGCCGAGGAAATGCGCGCCGCCTACCGCGACTACGCGGAGGCGGACAAGGCGCTGAACGCCTGGAAGGCGCTGCTCAAGGAGTTCCCGGACGATCCCGGGGCCGCCGACGCGCGCTGGCACATCGCCTGGCTGCTGTGGAAAAAGGGCGAGCTGGTGGACGCCCGCAAGGCCGCGCAGGCCATCATCGAGCATAATCCGGCCTCTTCCCGAGCCCGGATGGCGCGGCTCTTGATGGCGCGCATCGCCATCGCCCGCGACCACCCGAACCGGGCGCGCAAGCATCTGCTGCAATACCTGATTGACGCCGCCGACGGCTCACGCGAGCAGGCGCTGGGGCTGGCCTGGCTTGCCGTGGTGGATGCCCGGGAGCATCGCCCGAAGGCCGCGCTGGCCGGCATGGACAAGGCCATCCACATTGCGCCCGAAGTGGTGGAGAACGACCCCCAGCTCCTGGCCGCCCATGTGCAGCTGCTCCACGAACAGGGCCAAAAGGCGCGCGCCCTGGCCCGCGCCGAGCTGTTCCTGAAGCGCTACATCAACACCCCGTTCGCGCCGCCCATCCGGCTGCTGCACGCGGACATGCTGGCCGCCAGGGGCCAGCGCAAGCGCGCGTTGGTCGAATACGACCGGCTGGCCGAATCCGAGGCGGAAACGAGCATCGGCAAGCAGGCGCTCATGCGCAAGCTGATGCTGAAATACGCAGGCGTCGGCGACTTCGAGCGCCTCAGGGGGCCGCTCATCGCCCTGACCAAACTCGCCAACGACAACCAGTTAACCGACATCGAGGCCGAGGCGCTGCTCGACCAGGCCCGGCTCTGGAAGCGCCTCATCGGTCGGCACACGCGCGCCGCCTCGCAGGCGCTGACGCTGTACGCGCGCGCGGCCCACACGCGTTTCCGGCCCTGGAGCCAGGAGGCGCTGGACGAGGGCGCAAGCCTGCTCAGGACCAGGCTTGCGGCGCTCACCCGAACCGGGGCCGCGCCCGCGACGGAGACCAGCAAGGCCAACGCCCGAGGACAAGGCAAAAAAACAGAGAAAAAAGACTCGCAAGAGCGCTGGCTGCAAACCATCGTGCTGTGGAAGCGCTACCCGCTCCTGCGCCAGCGCATGCTGACCCGGGCCGGCATGGCGCCCGAGGTGGTAGACATCCAGATCGGCGTGGCGCGGGCACTGCGCATGCTGATGCAGTTCGACGCGGCCGAGCGCATGCTCGCCCGCCTCTACCAGCGCGACCCCGAAAGCATCCAGGGTCAGCGGGTGATGCTGGAACGCGCGCGGCTGTGGCTCGATCGCGGCGACGCCGATGGCGTGGCCCGCGTCATGCGTTGGCTGGACGCGCACGAGTTCACGATTTTCCGGCCGGAAATGATGCTGATCGCGGCCAACATGCAACTGAACGCCGGCAAGATCAACGCCGCCTCGCAGACGCTGCATGCCGTCTCGCCGGACGACCTCGCACGGGAATCCCGCGCCGACTACTGGCGCGCCGAGGCCCGCATCGCCGAGGGGCTGAAACGCTGGCATCTGGCCGCGCGCGCCTGGCAGCGGCACGCGAAGCTGACCGGCTCGGGCCGCTCCGCCATGCGCGCCGCGCGCGACCTGCTGCGCGCCGGCGAATACGCCGCCGCCGAGCTGGCCTTGAAGCGCGTGCCCGAATCCCTGCGGGATGCCGAATGGCAATACGACCTGGCCCAGGCCGAATACCACACTGGCAAGTGGAACCAGGCCGAGGAGCGGCTGCAACGGCTGGCCGCCAGCGAAGACGCCGGCTCCTGGCGGGACATGGCCCGGATGGCGCTGGCCGACCACCGCGCCACGGCGCTTCTGGAGCGGCCATGAGCGCGCCGGTCTGGCTGGTGGATTTCCCGCCCGCCGAGGAGGCGGATCTGCGTGTCCAGCTCGGCCGCGTGCTGCCCGAGGCGGCCATCGAGGCCGCCCCCGCCGGCATGCTGGATGGCCTGCTGGAAAGCGGCATCGGCGCGGAATCGCTGGTCTTCATCCGCGATTCGGTCACCGCCGAGGCCGCGGTGATGCGCCTCTTCGAGCAGTCGCCGGAAGCCAGCATCGTGGTGCTGGCGGATGCCGGTCACCAGGAGCGCGCCGCCGAGCTGATGCGGCTGGGAGCGATGGACTATCGCATCCTGCCCTGCCCCGACGAGGCGTTCGAAATCTACGCCCGCAAGGCCGGCCACCAAGCGGCGCTGGCGCGGCAGGCCAGCCGCCAGAAGGAGCAGGCGGACACCTTCGTGACGCGCGACCTCGAAACCCGTCGACTGCTCAACCAGGTGGCGCTGGTGGCGCCAAGCCAGGCCTCGGTGCTGGTGGTCGGCGAATCGGGCACCGGCAAGGAACGGCT
>JALVTX010000261.1 GCA_027035825.1 Mariprofundaceae bacterium | reverse complement strand
CCAGGTGGCGGCCCGAATACTCGAGGATCATCGCCTCGTGGATCATCGTCAGTTCCAGGTGCGTGGCCGGGTTGTCCACCGGGATGCGGCCGTTCTCGGCCACGGCCACCATCAGCATCGCGATGAGGGCGAAGGCGATGGAGGGCTTGAGCACCAGGCCCGCATCCAGCACGTGGTGCACCATGGTCGAGATGTTGGTGCTGTGCGCGGCGACCGAGAGCACGAACACGGCCATCAACATCGCCGGTTCGGCCAGGGCCGAGAAGGTCATCTCGCGGCTCGCGCCCAGGCCGCCGAAGGCCATGCCCGCGTCCATGCCGGCCAGCGCCGTGAAGAAGCGGCCGATGGCCAGCAGCCCCGCCAGTGCGATGACGTCCGCGGTCAGCGCGAACGGGCTGTCCACGACCAGCACGGGCACGACGCTGGCCGCCATCACCGTGGAGGTGAACACCACGTAGGGCGCGGCGCGGAAGATCCACGACGCGTGCTCGGCCACCACCGCCTCCTTGCCGAACAGCTTGACGAGATCGCGCCAGGGCTGCGCGATGCCCGGCCCGCGCCGGTTCTGCAATCGCGCCTTGAAGAGCTTGACCAGCCCGGCGGCCAGCGGCGCCGCCAGCACCATCAGCGCCGCCTGCGCGATGTTGGCCAACATCAGGTTCATGCCGCGCCTCCGCGCAGCAGCCAGCCGAGCAGCGCCAGCACGGTGACGAACATCCAGGCCAGCCATGCGTGCAGTCCGCGCCGGTGCTGCCGCGCCAGGCCGTCCGCCGCCCGTTCATGGATGCCCACGAGCGGCCGGTAGATGAAGCGCCACGAGAGGTCGCGCACGTGGCTTTCGTGCCGGACGGCGCGGACCAGCAGCGGATGCCCGGCATCCTCGCGTTCATGATGCTCCTCGGGCTGGTAGAGGCCGGAGAAGATGCGCCGCAGCGGCTGCGAGAAGCCGGCGGCCGTGTACTGCATGCGGGAGGTCAGGCGCGGGTGGCCACAGCTCCAGACCGGGGCGCGGCGCACGGCGCGCCCTCTGGGCCGCAGCCACAGCCAGGCCGCGCCGCCCAGCGCCGCCATGCCGGCCAGCACCAGGCCGGGGGCATAGGATGCGCGCTCGGCCGCCACCGGCGTCAGCCACAGCCAGCCGTGCTCGTGCACGGAGGCGGCCAGCGAGGCATGTGCAAGCATCATTGGCACGGCGTCGATCAACGGGATGAACAGCGTCGGCAGCACGCCGAGCAGCAGGCAAGCCGCGGCCGGCAGCGCCATGCCCAGCCGCATCCAGCCATCGGCCTCGCGCGCGTCGGCGGCGGCCTGGCTGCGCGGCAGGCCGAGGAAGACGACGCCGAACACCTTGACGAAACAGGCGGCGGCGAGCGCGCCGGCCAGCGCCAGCATCGAGGCCGAGAACGGAATCAGCATCGCCAGCAGCGAACCCGTCAGCTCCGGCGCCAGCAGCGCCGTCTGGAAGGTCAGCCACTCGGAGACGAAGCCGTTGAACGGCGGCAGCGCCGAGATGGACACGCAGGCGACGAGGAACAGCGCCGCCGTCACTGGCATCCGGTGAATCAGGCCGCCCATCGTCTCCATGTTGCGCGTGCCGGCGGCGGACAGCACCGCGCCCGCGCCCATGAACAGCAGCCCCTTGAACAGCGCGTGGTTGATGGTGTGGTAGAGCGCCGCGACCAGCCCCAGCGCCGCCAGCAGCGGGTGGCCGTAGTGGGCGAAGATCATGGCCAGGCCCAGGCCGATGAGGATGATGCCGATGTTCTCCACCGAGTGGTAGGCCAGCAGGCGCTTCAGGTCGTGCTGTTGCAGGGCCAGCAGCACGCCGGCCACGGCCGACGAGGAGCCGGCCACCAGCACCAGCGCTCCCCACCACCACTGAAAGTCCGGTACGCCGACGAGATCCCAGACCACGCGCATGAAGCCCAGAATCGCCACCTTGATCATCACCCCGCTCATCAGCGCCGAGGCATTGCTGGGCGCCACGGGGTGGGCTTCCGGCAGCCACACGTGCATCGGCACGACGCCCGCCTTCATGCCGAAGCCGAAAGCGGCCAGCAGAAACGCCGCCGAGGCCTGGACGGCGGAGAGCCCGGCCTGCCGCATCGCATCGAACGCGAACGAGCCGGCCGCGCCGTGGAGCACGGCGAACGCGCCCAGGATCAACAGCCCGGAGACGTGCGCCATCACCAGGTAGACGAAGCCGGCCCGCCGGTTGGCGGCATCAACGTGCTCGAAGGTGACGAAGAAGTAGGAGGCCACGCTCATCAGTTCCCAGAACAGCATGAAGGCGAAGGCGTCGTCGGCCATGACCACGCCCTGCATGCCGGCCGCGAACAGCGCCATGAAGATGGCCAGCGATGTCAGGCCCGCGTGATGTCGCAGGTAGCCGATGGAATAGATAGACGCCGGCAGCAGCAGCGCGCCGATGGTCATCATGCCGAAGGCGGCCAGCGCATCGAGCCGCAGGTGCATCGGCAGCCAGGGCAGCCCCACCGGCAGCGTGGCGGTGGCCGCCGCGCCGCCGTTGCCCGCGGCCAGCAATCCAGACACGCCGGCGGCAATGGACAGCAGCGCCGAGACGGCCAGGAGCGAAAACGCCGCCCGCCGCACGGCCCGGTCGCGGCCGGCCAGCAGCGACGCGGCCACGGCGGCCAGCAGTGCGGCGGCCAGCGCCGCCTCGGCCAGCGAGATCGGGGTCATCGGCCGTGCACCATCAGCAATTCGCAGGGGCCCTCGAACGGGTTGCGCCAGTTGTGGGCCTTGCGCGGATCGTAATAGACGGACTGGGTTTCGTTCAGTTCATGCGTTTCGCCGCCGTATTCGAACACGGCGCGGCCGCGCCGCACCCAGACGTACTCGGTTTCGCCGCCGATGCCGAAGGGCTGCTCGGAGAGCTCGCCGCCCGGCTCCAGCCGCACCAGCAGCGGCTCGAAGGGCGAGTTTAGCCATTGCGCGGCCAGCGGCACCAGCCGGCAGCGGCCGCCAAGGCGCACGCCCGGGCGGTCGTCGAGCGAGAAGATTTCCACGTCGGAACGCCGGCCCTCGTCGAGAAAGAACGAGGCCACGGCCAGTCCCAGTCCGTCGGCCAGCTTTTCCAGCGTCGCCACCGAGGGCGAGGTCTGGCCCGATTCGATCTGCGACAGGGCGGCGGCGCTGATGCCGGCGGCCTCGGCCAGCGCGCGCTGCGACAGCCCCCGCGCCTCGCGCAGGGCGCGGATGCGTTCGGAGATGCGGCTGCCGGTCATGGCCGGCGATTATTCACGAAACCGAACATATGTAAAGTAAATCAAACGGGCGCATGTGTTCCCCATGCCAACGAACACGGGCGGCCCGAGGGCCGCCCGCTGCGATTCCATCCGCATGTTCAGAGCGTCTTCATGAAGGCGATGACCTCATCCTGCTTCTTCGGGTCGCACACCTTCTGCGGCGGCATCTTGGTCTTGGCCTTCGGGTTGCCGGTGAATTCCTTCACCGCCTTCTTGGAGTTGCACATCCACTTGCGCAGATGCGCCTCGTCCCAGACCCAGGGCTCGCCCGTGATGTATTTCGTGAACTTGTAGTTGAAGCCCGGGTACGTGCCGGCCTTGCGGCCGAAGATGCCCTTCCAGGCTGGCCCCACCTTGTTCTTTTCGTTGAAGTTGTGGCAGGCCTTGCACTTGCTGTAGGCTGCGGCCTGAGCGCCCGTCGCCGCGCCCAGCGCGAACGCCGCCGCCAGCACCATCATCGTGATTCGTTTCATCCCAACACCTCCTCGCGGAATTCGGCGGCAAGCCCTTGGCTGCGCCCTCGGGCCAAGTATTGACGCTTTGCCGCCGCCGCGCCAGTGCAATGATTGCGCCCGGGCTCGCAGGAAACGAAAGGGGCGGCCGAAGGCCGCCCCATCGTCATCCGCGATGCGGATCGAAGCCTGGCAAGCCTCAGATCTTGCCGCGCGCCACGGCGTCGAACAGGGCCTTGGCGGCCTCGTCCTCGTGACCCTTGATCAGCTTCTTGTACTGACCGGTCATCATGCCGGCCTTGCTCTTCCACTTGCCGTTGGCGGCGATGACCTTGCGGTCGCCCACCTTGAAGCCGTCCTTGAACACCTTGGCCAGCTCGTCGGCGCTGCCATAGGCGGCCGCCACGTCCTTCCAGGCCGGGCCGACCTTCTTCTTGCCCACGGCATGGCAGGCCTTGCACTTCTTGACGTTGAAGCCGCCAGCATGCGCGTCGGCCGGAGCCATCACGCCAGCGCCCATCACAAACGCGGCCGCGGCCGCCATCATCATCACCTTCTTCATGTGAGAACCTCCTCTCGAGAATTGGAAGCGGCTTGCTACCGCAAGTC
>JALVTX010000260.1 GCA_027035825.1 Mariprofundaceae bacterium | reverse complement strand
GGCGACATCGACGGCCTGATCACGATGGAGGACATCCTGGAAGAAATCGTCGGCGAGATCGAGGACGAGTCCGACCGCCCCGCGCCGCGGGACATGTGGCCGCAACCCGACGGTTCGCTGGTCGCATCCGGCACCGTCAGCGTGCACGACATCAACCAGGCGCTGGACATCCGGCTGCCCGAGGAAGGCGCCACCACCATCGGCGGCCTGATCGTGGAGCGGATGGGCGCGCAGCCGGAAGCCACGATGTGCCTGGAACTGGGCGGCGCCCGCCTGGAGGTGCTGGAAGTGGAGGAAGGGCGCATCACTCGGGTGCGCGTCGCACCCGTGCGCGGAGACGACTAAAACCTGTCCAGCCCGGCCGGCGCATCCCGCCAGTCGCGTCCTGCCGTTCAGTCCTCCCTGAGTTCCAGCCAGCGGCGGCGCAACGCGCGCAAGTCCTCCCAGGCGCGCGCCTTCTGCGCCGGAGAACGCAACAGGTACGCCGGATGGTAGGTCACCAGCACGGGCGCGCCCCGTTTCTCGTGCCAGCGACCGCGCAGCGACGCCAGGGGCGCGGTGGTTTCCAGCACCCGTTGCGCCGCCACCCGTCCAAGCAGGCACACCACCTTGGGCGAGATGGCTTCCCACTGGGGTTCGAACCAGCGGGCGCAGGCCCGCACCTCCTCGGGGCTGGGATCGCGATTGTTCGGCGGCCGGCACTTGATGACATTCATGATATACACCGAGCCGCGATCCAGCCCCAGCGCGGCCAACATCCGATCCAGCAACCGCCCCGCGCGACCGACGAACGGCTCGCCCTTCACGTCCTCGTCGCGGCCCGGCGCCTCGCCGATGAACAGGATGTCCGCATGCGGATTGCCGACGCCGAACACCACCTTGTTCCGGGTGCGCGCCAGCTCGCAGGCGGTGCAGTTCGCGGCCTGCCGGGCCAGTTCATCCAGATCAATGGAAGGTGACAACGGCTCGTTCTCGCCCCTGCCCGCGGCCGGAGCGGATGCAGTCGGCGGCTCGTCCGCGACGCCCACCGGCTTTGCATGCCCAAGCCACGCCTCCGGCAGCGGCGTCACCACCCCGATCCGGCGCAGATAGTATTCCCTGAACGAAACCGGATCGGCCATGCGCGGGGATTACCCGGCCAGCATGTCCACGGCCCGGGCCGCACCCAGGTACACGGGCACGCGCTGGTGCAACCCCTCGGGCACGATGTCCAGCACCGAGCCGCCCCGGCTCATCGCGCGGCCGCCCGCCTGCTCGACCAGAAAACCCATCGGAATGGCCTCGTAGAGCAGGCGCAGCTTGCCGTTCGGGTTCTTCTCGTCGGCGGGATAAAGGAAAACGCCCCCCTTGAGCAGGGTGCGGTGCATGTCCGCGACCATCGAACCGACATAGCGCATGCCCAGGCCCGTCTCCCGCTTCATGCGCGCGAACTTCTCGGCCAGGCCATCGAGCCACTTGTCGGCGTTGGCCTCGTTCACCGAGTAATAGCCGCCCTGCTCGGGAATCCGCATGTCCGGATGCGACAGTTCGAATCGCGCCGAATTCGGATTCCAGGTGAACCCGTGCACGCCCTCGCCCACCGAACAGACGAGCATCGTCGCCGGGCCGTAGAGCACGTATCCCGCAGCCAGAACCTCGCGCCCGGACTGGAGCGTGTCGGCCTCCACCGGCGCGCCATCCGGGGCCGAACGGCGCCGCACCACGGAGAAGATCGTGCCCACCGGGCCGTCGATATCCAGGTTCGAGGAGCCATCCAGCGGATCCACCAGCACCAGGTAATCGGCATGCGCGTATTCCTCGATGACCTGTAGCTCTTCCTGCTCCTCGGAGCCGACCGCGCACACGAAGCCGGTGGAGCGCATCTCGTCCAGGAAGATTTCGTCGGAGAGGACATCCAGCTTCTGCTGCTGCTCGCCCTGCACGTTCTCGCCGCCGGCCGCGCCCAGCGCGCCGCGAAACACCGCGCCCCGCAACAGGTACGAAATCTCGGCCGCCGCCCGGCCCACGCCCTGGATGATGGGCATCATTGCTGGCCCATTCGCGCCCTGGTGGGCGATGCTGTTCAATGTTTGTGGCATGTTCCCCTCCGTGTCCGGAATGTCTGCATGCTAGCCCGGATTTTTCATGATGACCATGCATCGGAACACAATAGACCGGGCAACTTGAAGGGGCTGGAACAGAATGGATGGGCGTTTGCAGCCTGCCATTTTGCATTTCGCGGCGCCTGGCTTGTCCGCGCGGGCCGGATGCGCGCCTTCGGCCGCGAACCATGGCGATGGCCATGCTTCTTGCCTGCATGCGCGCCCCGACCTCCCGCATCCCGCGCCATCCATCCGCGATCACACGAAGAATCCGGGCCAGCCCCATTCGGGCATCAAAAAAGGGCCGCGCCTGCGCGCGACCCTTTGATGCGGAACTGGCGGAGCGGACGGGACTTGAACCCGCGACCTCCGGCGTGACAGGCCGGCATTCTAACCAACTGAACTACCGCTCCAGTTCATCAGCAAGCGAATGGTGGGCGAAACAGGGATCGAACCTGTGACCTACGGCTTGTAAGGCCGTTGCTCTCCCAGCTGAGCTATTCGCCCGCTGTTGGATTGTTTCATGTCATCGGGGCCGGCGTGCCGGCCCCGCATGCACGGGCGAGCCGCGAAGGCCCGCCGCACGAATATTACTTGACGGCGTCCTTCAGAGCCTTGCCGGCCTTGAACTTCGGCGCCCGGGACGGCCCCACCTCAATCGTCTCGCCGGTGCGCGGATTGCGCGCCGTGCGGGCCGCGCGATCAACCACGGAAAAGGTTCCGAACCCGACCAGGCTCACGGAATCGCCCTTCTTCAGCGCCTCGGTGATGCCGCCAATCACGGCCTCGACGGCAGCCGCCGCGCTGGTCTTGCTCAGTCCGGCGGTGTCCGCCACGTATCCGATCAACTCTGCCTTGTTCAATGTTTCCTCCCGAAGCAATTAGTGGGTTCGGCAACTATAAGGCCTCCCCCCCGTGCCATGTCAATCATATTTTTGCCCGCCCGTGGCAAGCTGTGCACGCGCTCTCAATGTGCGCGGGACACGCCCGGATCGAGGTAGATGTCCTCGATGGCCGGCGGCGCGAATCCGGCACCCGACCGCATGCCTTCCGGAAGATGCGCCAGAGCATGCTCCAGCACCTCGTCCATGTGCCGAACAGTACGGATTTTGAGCCCTTTGACAACATGTTCCGGCACATCCCGCAAATCCTTCTCGTTCTCCTCCGGAATCAGCACCGTCGTCAGCCCGCCGCGATGCGCCGCCAGCAGCTTCTCCTTCAGCCCGCCGATGGGCAGCGCCTTGCCGCGCAACGTGATTTCGCCGGTCATGCAGACCTTCCGCCGCACCGGAATGCCGGTCAGGGCGCTGACCAGCGAGGTGGCCATCGCCAGCCCGGCCGAGGGGCCATCCTTCGGGATCGCGCCCTCCGGCACATGCACGTGAATGTCCACCTTCTGGTGGAAATCCGGCTTCAGGCCCAGTTGCGCGGCGCGCGAGCGGACGTAGGTCAGCGCCGCCTGCACCGATTCCTGCATCACGTCGCCCACCTGCCCCGTGACCGTGAGCTTGCCCTTGCCCGGCATCAGCGCCGTCTCGATCTGCAACAGCTCGCCGCCGACCTCCGTCCAGGCCAGCCCCGTCACGACGCCGACCTGATCCTCCTCCTCGGCCACGCCGAAGCGGAACTGCTTCACGCCCAGCCATTCCTCCAGGTCGTCGGGCCTGACCTCGATGACCCTCTTGCCGTCGCCCCCTTCCTGAACGATCCGGCGCGCGGCCTTGCGGCACAGCGTGGCCAGCATCCGCTCCAGGTTGCGCACGCCGGCCTCGCGCGTGTAGTAGCGGATGATGTCGCGCAGCGCCTCCTCGCCGATGACGAGCTGCCCTTCCTTGAGCCCGTGGTCGGCCAGCTTCCGCGGCAGCAGGTGATTTTGCGCGATGTGCACCTTCTCGTCCTCGGTGTAGCCCGGGATGCGGATGATTTCCATGCGATCCAGCAGCGCCGAGGGAATGTTCAGGCTGTTGGCCGTGGTGATGAACATGACCTCGGAGAGATCGTAGTCCACCTCCAGGTAGTGGTCGTTGAATGTGTGATTCTGCTCCGGATCCAGCACCTCCAGCAGCGCCGAGGCCGGATCGCCGCGGAAGTCCGCGCCCAGCTTGTCGATCTCGTCCAGCAGGATGAGCGGATTCTTCGTCCCCGCCCGTTTCATGGACTGGATGATCTTGCCCGGCAGCGCCCCGATGTAGGTGCGCCGGTGGCCGCGAATCTCCGCCTCGTCGCGCACGCCGCCCAGGCTCATGCGCACGAAATGGCGGTTGGTGGCCCGGGCGA
>JALVTX010000259.1 GCA_027035825.1 Mariprofundaceae bacterium | reverse complement strand
CCGCGAGGAAGGGCGCAGGCTGTGGCTGCGATGGCATGATGCGCCTGCCGCCGAAGACTGGCCCGGGCTGGACGCCCGCGCGATGCTGGCGCTGGCGGCGGGGCTGGCGCTTCCCCTCCTGGCGTGGTTGGCGGCATGAATGGCATGACGCGGCGCATCGCGCTGGCGCTGGAATACGACGGGCATGGATTGTGCGGTTGGCAACGCCAGGACAATGGCCCCACCGTGCAGGAACACCTGGAGACGGCGCTGGCCCGCATCGACGGCCGCGCGCCGACCACGGTGGCGGCCGGGCGCACGGACGCGGGCGTGCATGCCGAGGCCATGCTGGTGCATGCCGATGTGTCGGCCAGCCGTTTTGCGCGCGCTCCGCTGGCCTATGTGCACGGCGTCAACCAGCACCTGCCGCCGACCATCCGCGTGATCGCCGCGCGCCCGGTGGCGGCGGATTTCCATGCCCGGTTCGATTGCCGCGAGCGGGCCTATCGCTACGAGATCTGGAACCGGACGACGGCGCCGGCCATCCATCGCTGGCGGCACTGGTGGCAGCCGCGCCCGCTGGACGTGGAGCGGATGCGCGAGGCCGCCGCCCTGCTCGTGGGCCGGCACGACTTTTCCAGCTTCCGGGCCAGCGGCTGCCAGGCCGCGGGGCCGGTGCGGGAGATTCGCCAGCTTTCGGTGGCGCGCCGGGGCTGGCGCGTCTGCCTGCATGTCCGCGCCGATGCCTTCCTGTATCACATGGTGCGCAACATCGTCGGGGCGCTGGCCCGCGTGGGGAGCGGCCAGTGGTCGCTGGCGCGTTTCGAGGACGTGTTCCGGGCGCGGGATCGCGCCACCTCGGCGGAAACCGCGCCGGCGCACGGACTGTATTTCACCAACGCCGTTTACGACGACTTCGATTCCGCCTCGTTGGCCTCATCCAGTGATTGAAAGAGGCTGGCGGCCACGGCGTCGGCCAGGCCCACGCCGCTCGGGGTGAGGGCGATGGCCTCGCGGCTGATGGAAAGACAGCCACGCGCCCGCCAGTTTTCGAAAGGGTCGCGGAATCGCGCCGCCGGATCCACGCCGAACCGCTGCCGGAAGGCAGCTCTTGAAATGCCGTCGGCGCGGCGCAGACCCAGCCAGGCCGCCTCGGCCATGGCCGTGGACGCGTCCAGCGTTTCGCGGGCTAGCACGGCCCGCCCGCTTTGCCGGATGGCGGCCACGTAGCCTTCCGGCGAGCGCAGGTTGGCGTAGCGCGCCGCGCCGCCGCATTCCGCGTTATCCTTCGCGGCCAGCGTCGCCGTCACGTCCCATTTTCCGGCCGCGCCGGCGCCGATACCGATGTAATCGTGATATCGCCAGTAGCCGTCGTTGTGCCGGCAATGATGGCCCGGCCGGGCGTGGTTGGAGATTTCGTATGCTACGAAGCCGGCCTCCCTTAGCCGCTCCCGGGTGCGGTGCAGGAACGCCAGCGCCGTTTCATCGTCGGGCAGCGGCAGCGGCCGACGGTGGTGGCGCACGGCGAGCTGCGTGTGCGGTTCCACCGTGAGCTGGTAGCAGGAGAGATGCTCCGGGGCCAGCGCGATGGCGCGCTCCAGGCTTTCCAGCCAGTCGCCCATCGTCTGCCCCGGCAGCCCGTAGATGAGGTCGAGGTTGACGTTGGCGAATCCGGCCGCGCGGGCCTGGGCGTACGCATCTTCCGCCTGGCGCGCGTCGTGGACGCGCTCCAGCCAGGCCAGCTCGGCATCCGAGAAGCTCTGCACGCCCAGCGACAGCCGGTTCACGCCGGCGGCGCGGCAGTGGGCGAAGCGCGCGGCTTCGCTGGCGCCCGGGTTGGCTTCCATCGTGATTTCCGCGTCCGCTTCGAGCCCGAACAGCCGGTCGGCCGCTTCCAGCAGCTCCGAGATGAGCGACGGCGGCGCCAGCGACGGCGTGCCGCCACCAAAGAACACGGTGGAAAGACGCCGGCCGGCGAAGGCTGGATGCCGGCTCCAGCCTTCCAGCTCCGTCTTCAAGGCCTGGCCGTAGGCATCCCAGTCCGGCGCTTCGCGCACGTGCGAGTTGAAGTCGCAGTAGGGGCACTTGTGCACGCAGAACGGAACGTGCACGTACAGGTGAAGGGGAGACGTGGTCAAAGGAGGATGATTTCGTAGTGCTCCAGCCCCAGCGCCTCGTCGCTTTTGAGCTGAATCTCCTTGTTCAGGAAGCGTTCGAGGCTGGCGATGCTTTCGCTTTCCTCGCCCAGCAGGCGGTCAATCACATCCGGATGGGCCGCCACCGCCAGGCGCTCGCAGGGGTAGGCGCGGGCCTCGGCGACAATGTCGCGGAAGAGCTGGTGGCAGATGGTGACGAGGCTCTTGACGCGACCGCTGCCGCCACAGCGCGGGCATTCCTCGGTCAGGATGCGTTCCAGCGATTCGCGGGTGCGCTTGCGGGTCATCTCCACCAGTCCCAGGTCGGAGAGATGCACGATGTGGGTCTTGGCGTGGTCGCGCTTCAGCGCGTCCTCCAGCGCCTCCAGCAGCCGGCGCTTGTTATCCTCGTCGCGCATGTCAATGAAGTCCACGACGATGATGCCGCCCAGGTTGCGCAGCCGCAGTTGATGTACGATTTCGTGCACCGCCTCGAGATTGGTCTTGAAACCGGTTTCCTCCATCGTGCGCGAGCCGGTGAACGAGCCGGAGTTCACGTCGATGGCGATCAGCGCTTCGGTCTGGTCGATGACGATGTAGCCGCCGGACTTAAGCTCCACGCGGCGCTTCAGGGCGCGGTTGATTTCCTCCTCGACGCCATAGACATTGAAGATGGGCCGCTCGCCCGGGTAGTAATAGAGGCGCTTGGCGATGTCCGGCATGAAGCGCTTGGCGAACGACATCATGCGCTCGTAGGCGTCCTTCGAATCCACGTGGATCTTCTCGACGTCGTCGTCCACGAAGTCGCGCATCACGCGCAGGTAGAGGTTCAGTTCCTTGTGCACCAGCGAGCCCGGCGCGGCATGGGCCAGGCGCTGCTCGATGTCTCCCCACAGGCGCAGCAGGAAGCGCATGTCCTGCTCCAGCTCGTGCAGGTGCCGGCCCTCGGCCACGGTGCGGATGATGAGGCCGCCCTTGTCGGGCTTCAGCGCGTGACCGATCTCGCGCAGGCGCTCGCGCTCCTCGGGGTTCTCGATGCGGTGGGCGATGCCGACGTGGTCGTAGTTCGGCAGGTACACCAGGTAGCGGCCGGCGAGGCTGACGAGCGTGGTCAGACGCGGCCCCTTGGAGGCGATGGGGTCTTTCGAGACCTGGACGGTGATCTGCTGCCCCTCGCGCAGCAGGCTGGCGATGTCCGGAATCTGTCGCCGGCCCTTGTCGGGTTCGCTCGCGGGCAGGTCGTCGTCCGGCTCGTTTCGAGCGTCGGTTTCGGCTTCCTCCGGCGGCGCAATGTCCTCGCGCTCGGGCGCGGCGATGTCCCCGGCGTAGAGAAAGCCCGCGCGCGGCAGGCCGATGTCCACGAAGGCGGCCTGGATGCCGGGCAGGACGCGCTGCACGCGACCGCTGTAGATGTTGCCGCGCAGGCCGCGTTCGCGTTCGCGCTCGATGTAGACTTCCTCGGCGCGGCCATTTTCCACCCGCGCGATGCGGGTCTCGAACGGCGTGACATTGACCAGCAGTTCGGCGCTCATGTTCCGGCCGCCTCCTCCAGCAGGCGAAAGACCAGCCGCACCGGCAGGCCGATGACGTTGTCCAGCGGCCCGTCCACGCCGCGGACGAAGCTGGCGCCGCCGCCTTGTATCTCGTAAGCCCCGGCCTTGTCCATCACCTCGTTGTGCGCCAGCCATGCATCCAGCATGGCATCGGTGATCTCCACAAAGCGGACATCGGTGCAGGCGATGCCTTCCGCGAAGCGGGAGCCGCGGCGCACACAGACGCCAGTGAACACCTGGTGCGTGCGTCCGGACAGCCTGTTCAGCATGACGCGTGCCTCGTCCAGCGAGCGCGGCTGGCCGAGCGGCTCGTCATCCACGGACACCAGCGTGTCGGCGGCGATGACGGGCGTTTCGCTGGTCGCTTGCATGGCGTCAAATGCTTCGGTGTCAAAGGCCTCGGCCTTGGCGCGGGCCAGACGCTGCACCGCCTCTCGGGCCGTTTCGCCGGGGTGCAGGGTTTCGTCAACGTGGACGGGGCGCACCTCCACCGCCAGCCCGGCGGCTTGCAGCAGCGTGCGCCGGCGCGGCGAGCGCGAGGCCAGAATCACTTCCATGCGGCCATCATACCGTTCCCGGCCTGCCGTGTTGAGTGTGTCCTGGTTCAGACAGATGTGAGACATTGAGGGCAAGAGGGAGGGCCTCCATTCTTGGGGTTGAAAGACCACGAGAGAAAGGAGGCCCTGATGCGGATTATAGGGATGCCTGGGGCGATTTGTCG
>JALVTX010000258.1 GCA_027035825.1 Mariprofundaceae bacterium | reverse complement strand
GGCGGCAGCGCCGGCAGGCTGGCGCGCGCCCTGGCCAGCTCCGTCCAGCCCGTCAGGCCGGCCTGGCGCATGGCCCGCACCACGCCGTGATCGGCCAGCGACGGCATCCACATGGCCACAGGCCGCGCGGCGTCCCAGCCGTGGACGTGGAAATAATGGGCCACGCTGCCGATGATGTCCGCCGTCGAGTCCCAGACGTCGCGGCGGCCGTCGCCGTCGGCGTCCACTGCGTAGGCCCGGTAGGAGGACGGGATGAACTGCGTGGTGCCGAAGGCGCCGGCGTAGGATCCGACCACGCTTTCCGGCTTCAGCCCTTCCTCGCGGCAGAGCAGGATGAAGTGCCCCAGCTCCTTGCGGAAGAAGTCGGCCCGCTTGGGATAGCCGGCGGCCAGGGTGTAGAGCGCGTCCAGCACGCGGTCGTGGCCCCGATGACGGCCGAAATGCGTTTCCATGCCGAGAATGGCGGCGATGATTTCGGCCTGCACGCCGTATTGATCGCGGGCCCGGCGGAAGTCCGCCTGGTGCGCGCGGATGTAATCGCGCGCCTCGGCGGCCAGGGCCCGGGTGACGAAGAGGGGCCGGTATTCATGCCAGGGTCGGGCCTCGTAGGGCGCTTCCATGCGCTCGATGACGCTGGGCGTGAAGCGCGCCCGTTTCAGCACGGCGCGCACCGCCTCGGGCGGGAGCTTGAAATCGCGGGCGAGCCTGGCGGCCAGTTCCTTGCGGGAGACGCCGGGCCGGATGTCGGGCTTTGCCGCCATCGCGTGCGCGTCCAGGGTGCGGAGGGGCGATGCGGCGAGCCAGGCCAGCAGCCAGCCGCCGCGCTGGAGAAAGGTGCGGCGTGAGGAAGGCGCGGGATGTTCGGGCGGTTGCTTCAGAATACGAACTCCCGCTTCCTGGGCAGGCCTTCCATGCCAGAGAGCAGCGTTTCCATCCATTCCCGCGTTTCCAGTTGGCCGTTCCCGGCCCGGCGCATGGACACCAGCTTGACGACCGGGTTCTCGCCGATGAAGGCGACCAGGCGACCGCCCGGGTTCAGGTGCTCGAAGAAGAAATCGGGCACTTCCTTCACCGCCGCTTCCAGCACGATGGCGTCGAACTTGCCCTGGCCCTTCAGCGAATCCTCCAGCATGCCATTGCCGTGGATGACGGTGGCATTGGTCACGCCATGCTGTTCAAGGTTGCGGCGGGCCAGTTCCGCCAGCTCCTCGTGCAGCTCGAAGGCCACGACTTCCTTCGCGTGCATGGCCATCAGCGCCGTCAGGTAGCCCGTCCCCGCTCCGATTTCCAGCACCCGCTCGTCGCCCGTCAGGCCCAGCGCCTGCATCACGTTGGCGTCCTGCAACGGCGTGAGCATTTCCTGGCCGGCCGGCAGCGGCACATGGCCGTCCATGTAGGCCAGCGTCTTCACGTCCTCGGGCAGAAACTCCTCGCGCGGCATGCTCTCGAAGGCGTCCAGGAGCGCCGGATCGAGAATCTTGCAGCAGCGAATCTGGCTCTCGACCATGTTGTGGCGGGCGGTTTCAAAGTCCATCGTTGCTTTCTCCCCCTCGCGCGCGTCGGGTTTCGCCTGAGCCCTGCCAGGCCGCGGGCGCGCCTGGGCGTGAGGATGCAACAGCCCGTCCGGGATGACAAGTCGCGACCGGGCGGGAATACTGGCCCGCATGCACGGCGGGCACGCGCATCAGCACGGCAACGACCACCTTCACGCCCATGCTCATGGAGGGCTGGATCGGGCACTGGCCCTGACGGCGGCGTTTGCCGTCATCGAACTGGTTGGCGGGTGGCTGGCCGATTCGCTGGCGTTGATGGCCGATGCCGCGCACATGGTGTCCGACGTGGCGGCGCTGGCGCTGGCCTCGGTGGCTGGGCGCATCGCCGCGCGGCCGGCGCACGATGGCATGAGCTACGGCTATGGCCGGGCGCGGGTGCTGGCGGCGCAGGCCAATGGCTTCGGCCTGTGGTTCGTGGCCGGGTGGATTGCCTGGGAGGCGGTGGGGCGACTGATTGCGCCGCCCGCGGTCCATGGCTCGCTGATGCTGGCCGTGGCGGCCGCGGGCATGGCGGCGAACCTGGCGGTGCTGCGCTGGCTCCATGGCGGGAACGATCTGAACACGCGCGCGGCGTGGTGGCACGTGCTGGGCGATGCGCTGGGTTCGCTGGCCGCCATCGCCGCCGCGCTCCTGGTGCTGTGGAAGGGGTGGGCGCGCGCCGATGCCGTGCTGTCGCTCGTGGTGACGGTCATCCTGGCCTGGGGCGGCTGGCGGCTGGTGCGCGAAACCACGCTGCAACTGATGGAGGCCGCGCCGGCCGGCGCGGACATGGCGGCGATCCGCCGCGCCCTGACCTCGGATGAGGAAGCGCTGGATGCGCACCATGTGCATGTGTGGACCTTGCCGGACGGGCGACTGGCGCTGTCCGCCCATGTCTGCGTGCGGGACATGGCGCGCTGGCCGGAGCTTTTGCCCCGTTTGCTGGCGGCGTTGCGCCGGGCGGGCGTGGCGCATGCTACCTTGCAGCCGGAGACGGGCGAGACCTGCGTGGACGACGACTGACCGCGACAAGCCGGGGCCGTCCCGAGGCGTGGCCTCAGGGCTGGATCTCGACGCGGTATTTCTGTTCCGCGGCGGGCACGAACCAGTGTTCGCTGTTCCAGCCGATGCCGGCCGGCGCGGGCTGGATGCCGTGGATGCGCCGGTGATAGACGGGCAGCGACCAGGGCGCGTAGAGAAACACCAGCGGCACGTCCTTGTGGATTTCCTCCTGCATGATGTCGTACAGGCGCTTGCGCTCGGCCGTGTCGAAGGTGCGGCGGGCGGCGACGAGCACGCGATCCACCACCGGGTTTTTGTATGACAGGAAGTTGAACTGGCGCTCGCCGGTCTGCGAGGAGTGCCAGATGCTGAACTGATCCGGCTCCGGCGACAGCGACCAGCCGAGGATCACGGCATCGAAGTTGCGCTTGTTGATGAAGTGGGCGATGAAGGCCGACCACTCGACCAGCCGGATTTGCACCTGGATGCCGATGGCCTTCAGCCGTTGCTGGATGATGACGGCCGTGTTTTCGCGCTGCTTGTTGCCGTTGTTGGTGAGGATGGTGAAGGAAAACCGGCGGCCATCCTTGTCCAGCCAGCCGTCGCCGTCGCTGTCCCGCCAGCCGGCCCGGGCGAGCAGCGCCCTGGCGCGCGCGGGATCGTAGGGGCGGGGATGGATGCGCCGGTTCACCCAGCGCGTGCCCGGCTTGTAGGGCGTGGCGATGACCTCGCCCAGCCCCAGCAACACGCCGTCCACGATTTCCTGCCGGTTGATCGCGTAAGCAATGGCCCGGCGCACCCGCGCGTCGCGGAACAGCGGGCGCTTGAGGTTGAATCCCAGGTAGGTGTAAACGAAATCCAGGTACTTGTAGCGCCGGTAGTGGGCCTTCAGGTAGGGGCGAATCGTAAACAGGCGCTGATATTGCAGCGGCGACAGGCTCATCGCGTCCAGCCGCCCGGCCGAGAGTTCCAAAAACTGGGTCGCCGCGTCCGGGATGATGCGCGTGAGACGCTCGGCGATCCATACCGGGCCGTCGAAATAGTCGCGATTGGCGCGCAGCAGGATGGACTGCTGTGGCTGCCAGTCGGCCAGGGTGTAGGGGCCGATGGTGGCCCGGGGCCGGCGCGACAGCTTCGTGTGCATGATGTCTTCGTGCTCGAAGACGTGCTTGGGCAGGATGCTCAGCGAGGCCCAGGAGGCCAGTGCCGGCGAGAAGGGTTCGGCGTAGCGGACGATGAATGTGTGGGCGTCGGGCGCCTCGACGCCGGTGACCTTCTCGTAGTCGGATTTGTAGGCGCTCTGGGTGTGCGGGTCTTGCATCAGATGCAGCGTGAAGACGCAATCGGCGCTGGTGAAGGGATGTCCGTCCGTCCAGTGCAGGCCGCGTCGCAGGTGGAAGATGATGGCGCGGTTGTCGTTCGCCACCTCCCAGCGCTCGGCCAACTGGCCGACGAGATTCAGGTTGCGGTCGTATTTGAGCAGCGACAGGTACAGCTGGCCGGCGATGGCATGGCTGGCCGCGTCGCCGGCGATGAGGGGAATGAGGTTGGTGGCATCGGCGCTGCTGGCCGAGACCAGCCGGTCGCCGAAGGCGGGCCTGGCCGGGGTCTGCGTTTGCGTTTGCGGCTTGTCGGGCGTTTCGGCTCGCGGCGTGTCGTTCGAGCATCCGCTGGCCAGAACGCAGGCCAGCGCGACCAGCGCGGTTAGCGCAAGGTGCCATGCCCGTTTCAGCATTGCCGCGTCAGCATTGAAAAACAGGCCCTAGGAGGGACGGATGCGGGCGAGGATCCACAGGCGGTCGCCCGGGTGCAGCATCGCATCCGCCTTCAGGCCGTTGGCGCGGGCGATGGCCCATGGCGAGGC
>JALVTX010000257.1 GCA_027035825.1 Mariprofundaceae bacterium | reverse complement strand
GCTCAAGGCCGGGGGCTACAATACGGCCGTGGGCGACGAGGGCGGTTTTGCGCCGTCCCTGCCGTCCAACGTGGCGGCGGTGGAGGCCATCCTGCAGGCAGTGGAGCAGACCGGGCTGAAGGCGGGGCGGGACGTGTTCCTGGCGCTGGATCCGGCGGCTTCCGAGTTCTTCCACGATGGGGTGTACGACCTCAAGGGCGAGGGGCGGCGGCTGGACTCGGCCGCCATGGTGGATTTCCTGAGCGATTGGGTGAGCCAGTACCCGATCCTGTCCATCGAGGATGGCCTGGCGGAGAACGACTGGGACGGCTGGAAGCTGTTGACCGATCGCCTGGGGGCGCGGGTGCAGCTCGTGGGCGACGACATCTTCGTGACCAATCCGGCCATCCTGCGCGAGGGCATCGAGAAGGGCGTGGCCAACGCGCTGCTCGTCAAGGTGAACCAGATCGGCACGCTGACCGAGACCATCGAGGCGGTGACGATGGCGCACGAGGCGGGTTACCGCTGCATGATGAGCCATCGTTCCGGCGAGACCGAGGACACGACCATCGCCGACCTGGCGGTGGCCCTGGGCACCGGGCAGATCAAGTCCGGCTCGGCCTCGCGCTCGGATCGGCTGGCCAAGTACAACCAGTTGCTTCGCATCGAGGAAGAGCTGGGAGATGCGGCCCGCTTCGCCGGCCTGGATGCGTTTCCGAAGGGGTGAGCCCTGAGCGCCGTTCTCGGGCGCGTTCGCCGCTGGGCGGCCTGGGCGCTCGCCGCGGCGGTGCTCGGCGGCATGTTCTATGAGCTGGTGTTCTCCGATCACGGCTGGCTGGTGTACCGGCGGGAGCAGGCCGAGCTGCGCGCGCTCAAGGCCGAGGTGGCCCGCCTGCGCCAGCAGCGGGAGGCGCTGGCGCGCGAGATCCTGCGCCTCAGGCACGATCCGAAGGCGCTGGAAGACCTGGCGCACCGGGAACTGGGCTACGTGCATCCGGACGAATACATGGTGTTGCTGCCGGATGGCCGGAAGGGGCGGAAGCGGGCAGGCGGACGGAACCCATGAATGACGGCGCTGACATGAATGGCGGCAAGGTGGTGACGCGCTTCGCGCCCAGCCCCACGGGCCTGCTGCACCTGGGCAACGTGCGCACGGCGCTGCTGAACTGGCTGTTCGCGCGCAAGCGCGACGGGCGCTTCCTGTTGCGTTTCGAGGATACCGACCGCGATCGTTCCGAGCGACGCTGCATGGAAGCCATCGAGCGGGACTTGCGCTGGCTGGGCCTGGACTGGGACGGCGAGGCGCGCTTGCAGTCCGCGCGCGCCGGGGAACATGCCGGAGCCCTGGAACGACTGGCGGAGGCCGGCCATGCCTACCGCTGCTTCTGCGACGCGTCGCAGCTGACGCTGGATCGCAAGCTGGCCGCCGCGCGCGGCGGGCCGCCGCGTTATGCCGGCCGTTGCCGACGGCTCTCGCCCGGGGAAGCCCGGCGGCGGGCGGAAGGGGGCGAGCCGTTCGTCTGGCGCCTGGCGCTGTCCCTTCGCAATGACGGGGCTCGCAGTGGCGGGGCCCGCGAGGATGGGGGGGACGAGGTGGTCGTGCGCGACCTGTTGCGCGGCGAGGTGCGATTCAACCGCCGCGACCTGGACGACCCGGTGGTGGTGCGCTCCGATGGAACCTTCACCTTCCTGCTGCCCAACGCGGTGGACGATGCGGCCGACAGCGTGACCCACGTGTTGCGCGGGGACGACCACCTGACCAACACGGCGGCGCAGGTCTGGCTGCTGGAGCGGCTGGGCCTGCCCGCGCCGGCCTACCTGCATCACGGCCTGCTGCTGGACGCCGATGGCGGCAAGTTGTCCAAGCGGAAGGGCGGGCAGACAGTGGCCGGGTTGCGCGAGGCGGGGCTGCTGCCGATGGCCCTGGTGCAGGCGATGGCCCGGCTGGGACACCCGAACATGCCCGAGGATGCCCTGGACATGGCATCGCTCATTCACCATTTCGAGCCGGAACGGATTTCCACGGCGGCCGTGCGCTGGTCGGACGACGAGCTGTGGCGTTGGCAGGCGCGGCTGTTGCGCGCGATGCCAGCCGGGGAACTGGCCGGCATGCTGGCGCGCGTGCTGCCCGGGGCTGATGCGGCCCTGGCGTCGTTGATCCAGCCGAACCTGTCGCGCATCGAGGATGCGGCGGCCTGGGCGCGATTGTTGCGCGCGGACGCGCCGCCGCAGGGAGAGGCATGGCAGGCGGCATGCGCGGCGGGGGCTGATTTCTTCCGCAGGGCGCTGGCGTGCTGGGAGGCGCTGGCTGCGGCGGACTGGAAGGCATGGGCGGCGGCGGTGAGGGAGGCCACGGGGCGCAGCGGCAAGGCCTTGTTCCTGCCGCTGCGCGCGGCCCTGACCGGGGCGACGCACGGGCCGGAGATGTCGCGCGTGGTGGATTGGCTGGGGCGGGATGGCGTGCGGGCCCGGCTTGCGGATATGATTGAGCGCTGCGAGCAGACTGGCGGGGAGGGGCAATCGTGAAGCAGGATGGCGTCAAGGCGAGGGCCGGGGATTTGCGCATCTACGATTTGCACATCTATAACTCGCTGACGCGCGCCAAGGAGCGCTTTGCGCCGCTTCGGCCGGGGCGCGTGGGCATGTATGTCTGCGGCGTCACGGTCTATGACTACTGCCACGTGGGCCATGCCCGGGTGATGGTCGTGTTCGACGTGATTTATCGCTGGCTGATGCGGCTGGGATTCGACGTGACCTACGTGCGCAATTTCACCGACGTGGACGACAAGATCATCCGCCGTGCATCCGAGCGGGGGGTGCCAATCGGGACGCTCACTGAGGAGATGATCGCAGCCTTCCACGAGGATGCCCGGGCGCTGAACTGCCTGCCGCCAACGCATGAGCCGCGGGCGACCGCGCACATGGACGAGATGATCGCGATGATCGCGCGGCTCATCGAGCGCGGCCACGCCTACGTGGCCGATTCCGGCGACGTGATGTACGCGGTGAACAGCTTTCCCGACTATGGGCGATTGTCCGGCAAGCGACTGGAGGAGCTGGAGGCCGGCAGCCGCGTGGAGGTGGACGAAAGCAAGCGAAATCCGCTGGATTTCGTGCTGTGGAAGATGGCCAAGCCGGGCGAGCCCGCCTGGGACTCGCCGTGGGGGCGGGGCCGGCCGGGCTGGCACATCGAGTGCTCGGCGATGAGCTGCGCACACCTGGGCGAGACCTTCGACATCCACGGCGGCGGCATGGACCTGAAGTTTCCGCATCACGAAAACGAGATCGCGCAGGCCCGGGGCGCTTGCGACGGCGGTTTCGCCCGCTACTGGATTCACAACGGGTTCGTGAACATCGACCGCGAAAAGATGAGCAAGTCGCTGGGCAACTTCCTGACCATCCGCGAAATCGCGGCGCGCTGGCATCCGGAAGTGCTGCGCATGTTCATCCTGGGCACGCATTACCGTTCGCCGCTGGACTATTCGGAAGACGCGATGGAGGCCGCGAAAGCCGGGCTGGATCGGCTCTATGAAACGGTGCGACGCCTGGGCCCGGTCTGGAGAAGCGAGGCGCCGGAATCCGCAGGCGAGCTGCCTGCGGCGTTTGTCGCGGCGATGAACGATGATTTCAACACCGCCGAGGCCCTGGCCGTGGTGTTCGAGACGGCGCGGGAGGCGAACCGCCGGCTGGATGCGGGCGAGCAGGCCTCCGGGCAGGCCCGGGCGCTATCGGCGATGTGCCAGACCTTGGGCATCGTGAGCGAGGAGCCGGAGCAGTGGTTTCACGGCGCCGGGGCGGATGCGGCGCGGATCGAGGCACTGATCGCCGAGCGCGCCGAGGCCCGCAAGCGCCGGGATTTCGCGCGCGCGGACGCCATCCGCGACGAGCTCTCGGCGATGGGCGTGGTGCTGGAGGACGGGCCGGCGGGAACGACATGGAAGAGGAAGTGAAGCGGGGGATGACACGGGAACGGCAACAGGAAAGGCGGGCGGCGAAGAGCAGCAACGTGGTTTGGCATGCGCCGAACGTCACGCGCGAGATGCGCGAGGCGCGCAACGGTCACAAGGGCGCGGTGCTGTGGTTCACGGGGCTGTCCGGCTCCGGCAAGTCCACGCTGGCGCACGCGGTGGAGGAGCGGCTGCACGCGATGGGCTGCCACACCTTCGTGCTGGACGGCGACAATGTGCGCCACGGCCTGTGCTCGGACCTGGGATTCTCCGAGGCGGACCGGGTGGAGAACATTCGCCGCGTGGCCGAGGTGGCGGGGCTGTTCGTGCAGGCGGGCGTGCTGACGCTGACCGCGTTCATCTCTCCGTTCCGGCGCGATCGCGCCCAAGCGCGCCGGCTGCTGGGTGATGATTTCATCGAGGTCTATTGCGCGGCGCCCCTCGAAGTCTGCGAGCAACGCGACGTGAAGGGACTGTACCGCCGGGCGCGCGCCGGCGAGATTGCCGACTTCACCGGCGTTTCCTCGCCCTATGAGCCGCCCGAGAAGCCCGATATCATCGCCCCGACCGGCGAGGAAAGCCTGGAGCACTGCGTGAATCTCGTGGTGGACTGGCTGGCCGGGCATGGCGTGATCCGGCCGGAGGGGGGGCGATGACGACAGGGAGCGAACAGATGCCGGTCAAGGCCGTGATCCTGGCCGGCGGCTCGGGCAGCCGCCTGTGGCCGCTGTCGCGCCGGCAGTTGCCGAAGCAGTTCCTGAAGCTGGATGGCGACGACAACCTGCTCCAGGCCACGGTGGCCAGGCTGTCTCCGCTGATCGGGCGCGAGGATGTCTGGGTGGTGACCGGGGAGTCGCACGCCAGCGGGGAGGCCTATGGCGACCTGCTGGGTTTCCACACCATCCTGGAGCCGGTGGGGCGCAACACCGCGCCGGCCATCGCGGTGGCCGCGGCGGTGTTGCGGGACGAAACGGGCCAGGATCCGGTGATGGTGGTGCTGCCGGCCGATCACATCATCAAGGATGCCGGAGCCTTCCAGCGTCACCTGCGGCTGGCCATCGAGGCGGCGGCGGACGGCTCGCTCGTCACCTTCGGCATCCGCGCCACGCGGCCGGATACGGGCTTCGGCTACATCCAGGCCGACATGACCGGCGCGGAGGACGCGGCGGTGCTGCCCGTGAGGCGCTTCACGGAGAAGCCCGATGCCGAGACGGCGCGACGCTTCGTCGAGTCCGGCGACTATTTCTGGAATTCTGGCATGTTCGTCTGGCGCGCGTCCGTCATTCTGGATGAAATCGAACGGCACATGCCCGAGGCGCACCGGGTGCTGGAGGCCATGCGCGCCCGCTGGCGGGAGCCCGGCGCGGACTGGCGGATCGTGGTGCGCGAGATGTTCGGCGAGATGCCGGATCAGTCCATTGACTATGGCGTGCTGGAGCGTTCCGACCGGGTGCTCGTGGCCCCGTGCGATATCGGCTGGTCGGATGTCGGCAGTTGGGACGCGGTGCACGAAATCTCGGCCAAGGATGAACGCGGCAATGCGCTGACGGGCGACGTGCTGGCGCTGGACTGCTCGGGTTCGCTGTTGCGCAGCGAGCACCGGCTCGTGGCGGCGGTGGGCCTGGAGAACATCATCGCGGTGGAGACGGCCGATGCGGTGCTGCTGGTGAAGCGGGGCGAGAGCCAGCGCGTGCGCGAGGTGGTGGAGACGCTGAAGGCGCGCGGCAGCGCGACGGTGCTGGAGCATCGCACGGTGCGCCGTCCGTGGGGCAGCTATACGGTGCTGGAGGACCGCGCCAGCGGCTACAAGCTCAAGCGCATCGAGGTCAAGCCGGGTGCGTCGCTTTCGCTTCAGCGACATCAGCATCGTTCCGAACACTGGGTGGTGGTGTCCGGCACGGCCACGGTGACGCGCGATGGCGAGACCTACCAGGTGGCGAAGAACGAAAGCACCTATATCCCCATCGGCGCCAGGCACCGGCTGGAGAACCGGGGCAAGATTCCATTGCACATTGTCGAGGTGCAGGTGGGCGAATATCTGGGCGAGGACGACATCGAGCGATTCGATGACGATTACGGACGAACGGAGTGAACATGAGCAAGGTGGCGTTGATCACGGGCATTACCGGCCAGGATGGTTCCTACCTGGCGGAGTTCCTGCTGGAGAAGGGTTACGAGGTGCACGGCATCAAGCGACGGACGTCGCTGTTCAACACCGACCGCATTGATCACCTCTACCGCGATCCGCACGAGGGCGAGACGCGGTTCATCCTCCACCACGGGGACATGACCGATTCTTCCAGCCTGATCCGCATCATGCGGCAGGTGCGACCGGACGAGGTGTACAACCTGGCGGCGCAAAGCCACGTGGCGGTGTCCTTCGAGGAGCCGGAATACACGGCGGATTCCGATGCCCTGGGCACGTTGCGGCTGCTGGAGGCCATCCGCATGCTCGGGCTGGAGGAGAAGACGCGCTTCTACCAGGCCTCCACCTCCGAGCTGTATGGCAAGGTGCGCGAGGCGCCGCAGACGGAGACGACGCCGTTCCATCCGCGCAGCCCGTATGCGGTGGCCAAGCTCTATGCCTACTGGATCACCGTGAACTACCGCGAGGCCTACGGGCTGTATGCCTGCAACGGCATCCTGTTCAACCACGAATCGCCCCGTCGCGGCGAGACCTTCGTGACGCGCAAGATCACTCGTGCCTTGGCGCGCATCAAGCTGGGGCTCCAGAGCTGCCTGTATCTGGGCAACCTGAACGCCAAGCGCGACTGGGGCCATGCCCGCGACTACGTGCGCATGATGTGGATGATGCTGCAACAGGATGCGCCGGATGACTTCGTGGTGGCCACGGGCGAGCAGCATTCGGTGCGCGAGTTTGTCGAGGCCGCGGCCAAGGAGCTGGGCATCACGATCACGTGGCGGGGCGAGGGCGTGGACGAGGTTGGCGTGGATCAGGAGGGTCGCGTCATCGTGCGCGTGGATCCGCGCTATTTCCGCCCGGCCGAGGTGGAGACGCTGTTGGGCGACCCGGCCAAGGCGAAGGCGAAGCTGGGTTGGGAGCCGGAAGTGGGCTTCCATGACCTCGTGGCCGAGATGGTGCGCGAGGATCTGAAGGAGGCCGAGCGCGACGAGCTTTGCCGGCGCGAGGGATACGCGCGCGCCGAACGCAGCGAATCGTGACGGCGCCCGTCGCGCTCATCTGCGGCGTGTCCGGCCAGGACGGCGCCTGGCTGGCCAGGCTCCTCCTGGAGAAGGGATACCGCGTGGTCGGCACGGCGCGGGACGCCCAGATCAGCCGCTTCGGCAACCTGGAGCGGCTGGGCATTCGCGAGCGGGTGGAAACCGTGTCCATGACGCTGACGGACTTCCGCAGCGTGATCCAGACGCTGGATCGCGCCCGGCCGGACGAGGTCTACAATCTCGCCGGCCAGAGCTCGGTGGGGCTGTCCTTCCAGCAGCCGGTGGAAACCCTGGAAAGCCATGCCACCGGGGCGCTGAACCTGCTGGAGGCCATTCGCTTCCTGAACCCGAGGATCCGTCTCTACAACGCCTGTTCCGGCGAGTGCTTCGGCGACACGGGCAATATGCCGGCCAACGAGGAGACGCCGTTTCGCCCGCGCAGCCCGTATGCTGTGGCCAAGGCGGCGGCGTTCTGGGAGGTGGCGAACTACCGCGACGCCTACGGCCTGTACGCCTGCTCGGGCATCCTCTTCAACCATGAATCGCCGCTGCGGCCCGAGCGCTTCGTGACCCAGAAGATTGCCGCGGCAGCGGCGCGCATCGCCCGGGGGGAGCAGCGGCGCGTGACGCTGGGCAATCTGGCGGTGGCGCGCGACTGGGGCTGGGCGCCGGAATACGTGGACGCCATGTGGCGCATGCTGCAACAGGACGAGCCGGAGGATTTCGTGATTGCCACCGGAGAGCGGCACACGCTTGAGGAGTTCGCGGCCGAGGCGTTTCGCACGGCGGGGCTCGACTGGCGCGAGCATGTGGAGGTGGATCGCGCGCTGTTCCGCCCTTCGGAAATCATGAGCGGATGGGGCGATGCGTCCAGGGCCCGGGAGAAGCTGGGCTGGCGCGCCACCGTGCGCATGCCGGAGGTGGCGGCGCGCCTGGTGCGGGCCTGGCTGGAGCCCGGAGACCTGGCCGGCGACGGGAACGGGGAGGCTTCCAGGCGCCAGGCCGCGGGTTCGCCCGCTTCCCGGCCCGACTGACGCCGCGCATCCATGGCGCAACTGAATCCGCGGCAGTACGAGGCCGTATGGCATCGTGGCGGCCCGCTCCTGGTGCTGGCCGGCGCGGGCTCCGGCAAGACCCGGGTGATCACGGAGCGCATCGCGGCGCTCGTGGAGCGCGACGTGCCGCCGGAGGCCATCACCGCCGTGACCTTCACGAACAAGGCGGCGCGCGAGATGCGCGAACGCCTGGCCGGGCGGCTGGGCGATCGGGCTTCCGATCTCCGCATCTGCACCTTCCATGCGCTGGGACTGATGATGGTTCGCGAGGATGCGGAGCTGGTGCAACGACGTTCGAACGTGTCCGTCTTCGCCGGCGGCGAGCAGCGGGCCGCGCTGCGCAGCGTGCTTCAGGAGATGCGCCTGCCGGTGGACGCCAAGCAGGTGGACGCGATGCTGGCGCGGATTTCGGCGCTGAAGAACGGCCTGACGCCAGGAGACGAGGCCCTGGCCGCCATCCGCGAGCGCTATGACGCGCTGCTGGCGGCGATGAACGCGGTGGATTTCGACGACCTGTTGCTGCTGCCCATCCGCATGCTGTCGGAATCCGACGAGGTTCGCGCCAAGTGGCGGGAGCGCTGCCGTCACCTGCTGGTGGACGAATACCAGGACAGCTCCCGCGTCCAGTACGAACTGCTGCGGCTCCTGGCGCCGCCGGACGCCAACCTCACCGTGGTGGGCGATGACGACCAGTCCATCTACGGCTGGCGCGGCGCCGAGATCGGCAACATCTTCCGCATGGATCAGGACTGGCCGGGCCTGAAGGTCATCCGGCTGGAGGAGAACTATCGCTCGACCGCGGCCATCCTGCACGTGGCAAACACGCTGATTTCGCACAACAGCGAGCGCCTGGGCAAGGAGCTGCGCTCCAGCCTGGGCGCGGGCCGGCCGGTGCGCATCTGGGAGTGCGCCACGCCAGAGGACGAGGCGGAGCGCGTGGCGGCGGACATCGTGGCACGCCACGCCGGCGGCCGGAGCCGCTGGAGCGATTTCTGCGTGCTCTACCGGGCGTCGCACCAGTCGCGGCAGCTGGAAAAGGCCTTGCGCGAGCGCGGCGCGCCCTACCAGGTGAGCGGCGGCTTGTCGTTCTTCGACCGCGCCGAGGTGCGCGATGTCCTGTCCTGGATGCGGCTGATCGCCAATCCCGAGGACGACCTGGCGTTCCTGCGCGCCATCACGCGGCCGCGCCGGGGGCTGGGCGACAAGGCGCTGGCGGCGCTGGGCGCGGTGGCGCGGGCGGCCGGCAAGCCGCTCCTGGATGCCTGCTTCGAGGATGCGCTCGAGCACCCGCGGGCGCTGGCCTTCCGCGAGTTCGGGCATCTCGTCGGCGAGCTGGAGCATCGCTTCCGGCACGGCGAGCCGGATGACGCCTTTGATGCGCTGCTGGAGGAATCCGGCCTGGTCGCGATGATCGCCGCCGATGCCGCCGACGAGGCCGAGCGCGAGATGCGCATGGCCAACGTGATGGAGCTGCGGCGCTGGTGGCTGGCGCATGCCGAGGGACCGGTTGGCGGCGGGGTTGGCAGCGGGATTGATGGCGGACTGGGCGGAAGAGGGGGCGACCTGGCGGGCTTCATCCAGCGCCTGAGTCTGTTCGCCGATCGGGACAACGAGGAGGACGGCAACGCGGTGCGCCTGATGACCGTGCACGCGGCCAAGGGGCTGGAGTTCGAGCATGTCTATGTCGTCGGCATGGAGGACGGTTCCTTTCCGCACCAGGGCGCGGTGGACGAGGGGCGCATGGAGGAGGAGCGCAGGCTCATGTACGTGGCCATCACCCGGGCCCGCTACCGCCTCACGCTCAGCCGCAGCCGCAAGCGTCGTCGCTACGGCAAGGAGGAGCGGCTGGCGCCCTCGCCGTTCCTGGCCGAGCTGGGCGACGAGCATGTCGAGTGGGTGGACAGGCAACCGGACTCGGAATCATCGCGGGAGGAGATCGCCGCCCACATGGAAGCCATGCGGCGGGCATTGGGATTGGCCTGAGCCGGCTCAGGAAACGCCGGGTTCAGTCGCTGCTGAAATCCAGTTCTTGCGAGGCCTTCAACTCCTTCGCCCGCTCGGCGGCGACCTTGGCGTAGTTGGCGCCGGTTTCCAGCACCCGCGTCACCTTGAAATGGGCGCGCCGGTCTTCGTCGGAGAGGATGAACACCGTGCCGCGCATGACCGCGATATCCGGGAAGATGACCGTGATCTCCGGCTTGCCGGGCTTGACCAGCACGGGCCAGGCGCGCCCCCGCATCGTGTCCTCGTCGGTGGTGGCCATCAGCGAGCCCTTCATCAGGCGGTATTTCTCGCGCAGGAACTCCAGCCCCATGCGCTGTTCGCCCGGCTTGGGCTCCTTGTACCATCGCACGAAGGCCAGCATCGGCTCGTTCTTGTGCGGAATCCAGTTGATGCCGACCATGGCGCGCACGTTCTGCTCGGGCGGGTCGAACGACACGCGCTCGATCTGCGCGCCGCCCTTGCTGATGTCCACCACCGACCAGGCGGCGGCATTGGTGCGCTCCGATGGGGCGTATTCGTAATCGCTCATGACCAGGGCCGTGTGGGATTCGACGAAGGCCTTGTCCAGCCTCGGTTCCAAGATCACGCGCACGCCGGCGTAGTCCATCCGCTCGTGGGCGCGCTTCTTGGCATGCATGGCATCGAGGATGGCGTTGCCGCCGGTGATGGTGGCATGCAGCGATTCCTCGGTGTGCAAGTCCTGCTGTTGCAGCTTGGGGTCGTTCAGCACCGTTTCCACCCGGTTCACCGCCGTCACCAGCCGATCCACGAACTCGTCCAGCGGGATGACGATGCTGTCCGCCTCCATTTGCGCCGGCAGCCTCGGCGCCACGTCCGGCGCCGCATGCGGGCGCATAAAGTTGGTGACGAGGAAGGTCGCGCCGGTCATGCCCGTCGGTTCGTCGCCCTTGTGGAAGAAGCGGGGCTGGAGCACGCCGACGTGGTTGCACAACTCCTGCCAGATGACCTGCTGCTCGTGCTTCGATTTCCCGAAGAAGTCCAGCCGTCGCAGCAGCTCATGGCTGGACACCGCCCTTTGCAGCCTGTCCCGCTCGGTGGCGGCCTCCTCGCCCAGCACCGGCAGCACGGCCAGGCCCAGTCGCGACAGGTCGAAGACCTGGCGGGTGGCGATGACCGCCGGCGCGCGGTGCGCCTCCAAATCGTAGCGCAGCAGCTTCACGGCCAGCTCGATGGCGTTGGCGGCCATGTCCGCCACGATGCGGTAGTAGGTGGGCTGGGTTCGGGCCGCGTTGCGCACCATGTCCACGGCAATCTTGTGGGCGTTGAGCACGGCGGCCGTCATTTCGGCGTCGAACAGCTCCAGTTCGCGCTCGAAGCGGTTCAGCACCTTCAGGCGGAAGTGCAGCGGAATCAGCGGGTTGGAGTTCAGGCGGCCCAGGTAGGTCTTCATGCTGCGGCGCAGCGATTCGGTTTCTTCCGGCGTGGCGCCGACGATGTACTGCGCCAGCCGCTTCTCGATGTCCACGAAGGGCAGCGTGATGGCGTCGGTGAGCAGTTCGGCCTTGCCGAGGTCCAGTTTCTGCGGGTGCAGGCGCAGATCCGTATCCAGCTCGAAGGATACGGTTTCCATCAACCGTTCCGCGGACTCCTGGTCGACTCGCTTTTCCTCAGACATCGGAATCCCGCCCTTTGCAACGCCTCATGACGTGTTGATAGACGCAAGTGCCCACGATGTCAAAGGGAATCGTCGGAATAACCCGCGCCGGAGCGCGTCCGCAAGGGCCGGGCAGGCGGCCGCGAGCCGGCCCTAGTCGCCGGTCTGGATGCGCTCCACCAGTTGCCGCACGGTCGGGATGAAGCCGTTGGCGTAGAACGGATCCTCGGCGAAGCGGTAGGCCGAGTGGCCGGCGAACATCAGGTGCTTGTCGGGATCGGCGCCGTGCGCGATTTCCTGCAAGGTCTTCTGGATGCAGAAGCTGCGCGGATCGGCCTTGCGGCCGGTCGTCCACGGTTCGCGCGCCATCCAGTTCGAGAACAGGCATTGCGACAGGCAGCCCATGCAGCCGAGCTGGTCGGCGCGGATCTCGCGCGCCTTCTCGGGCGTGACGAAGATCAGCGTCGAGTCCGGCGTCGGCAGCGCCTTGGTGAAGCCCTCGCGCATCCAGCCGTCCGCCAGCTTGCGGTCGTACTTGGTGACGTAAACCGTGCGGTTGCGCACGCCGAAGGTGAACGGCGTGTCGTGGTCGGCCGTCGGCTGGTCCACGAATGGAATCTGCCGGTCGGAGCGCTCGTAGAGCTCGTGCAGGAAGTCGTTGTACACGGCCGAGGAGTAGAAGCCGGTGGGCGAGAAGCGGTTCAGCTTGATGTCGCCTTCCTTCAGCGTGCGCAGGCGCCGTTTCCAGGCATCCGAGATGGGGCTTTCTTGGGTGAGCAGCGGCCGCGTGCCGAACTGGAAGGCGATGGGGCCGATCTCGGGGTTGTCCAGCCAGTCCGTCCACTCGCGCAGGAACCAGACCCCGCCGGCCATGATGATGGGCGTTTCCTGAAGACCGAACTCGTTCATCGTGCGGCGCAGCTCCGTCACGCGCGGGTACGGGTCGCCGGGGTGCTCCGGATCCTCGGAATTGGACAGCCCGTTGTGGCCGCCGGCGCGCCAGGGGTCTTCATAGACCACGGCGCCGAGCCACTCGGGATACTTGCGGTAGGAGCGCAGCCACAGGGCGCGGAAGGCGCGCGCCGAGGAGACGATGGGGTAGTACCAGACCTGGAACTCGGCCGCGATGGGCGCCAGCCGGAACGGCATGCCGGCGCCGCAGGTGACGCCGTGGATGAGCCCCTTGGCGCCTTCGAGCACGCCGCGCAGCACCCGCTCGGCGCCGCCCATCTCCCACAGGATGTTGGCGTGGATGCGTCCCTCGCCGCCGGCGATGTCGTGCGCGATCCTGGCCTGCGCGATGCCGCCCTCGATGGCCTGCGCCACCAGCTCCTCGAAGCGCTCGCGGCGGCTCTTGCCATGATAGACGGTGCGGATGATGTTGCCGTTCTCGTCCACGCGGTCGGCATTGACGGCCGAGAAGGTGCCGATGCCGCCCGCCGCCGCCCAGGCGCCGGAGCTTTCGCCGTTGGAGACGGCCACGCCCTTGCCGCCCTCCACGAGCGGGAGCACCTCCTTGCCGGACATCTTGAGCGGTTTCAGGTTGATGGACATTCGCGTTCCTTGTGCCGTGATGAATCTCTCGGGAATCTCTCGCGGATTGTTTCTCGCGGTTCGCCGGGAGATGCCTTAGCCTCTCCAGCCGGTTGCGAAGCTTAGCAAACCCCAAGGAGAAACACATCCATGATCGTCGGCGTTCCGAAGGAAATCAAGAACCGCGAGCAGCGCGTGGCCCTTTCGCCCGAGGGCGCCCGCCAGCTCGTGGAGGCCGGGTGCGAGGTGCGCGTGCAGAAGGGCGCGGGCCTGGGCGCGGGCTTCTTCGACGAGGCCTGGGCCGAGGCCGGCGCGCGCATCGTGGACGGGGCCGGGGAGGCCTGGGCGGCCGATTTGGTGCTCAAGGTCAAGGAGCCCTTGCCGGAGGAATACGACTTCCTGCGCCCGGGCCTGGGGCTGTTCACCTACCTGCACCTGGCGGCGGCGCCGGAGCTCGCGCGCATGCTGGTGGAGCGCAAGGTGCGCGCCATCGGTTACGAGACGGTGCAGACCGACGACGGCCGCCTGCCGCTGCTGGCGCCGATGAGCCGCATCGCCGGCCGCGTGGCCATGCAGATGGCGGCCCACTACCTGCAACGGGAAAACGGCACGGCCTTTCCCGGCAAGGGCATCCTGCCCGGCGGGGTGGATGGCGTGCCGCCGGCGAGCGTGGTGGTGATCGGCGGCGGCAACGTGGGCCAGAACGCCGCCCGCGTGGCCCTGGGTCTGGGCGCGCGCGTGCGCGTGCTCGACACCAACGCCGGCGTGGTGGCGGCGCTGCGGGAGCGGTTCGCGGATGCCGGCGAGGCGTTCGAGGCGCGTTTTTATGCGCCGCAGCTATTGTTCGAGGCGCTGGAAGGGTGCGATGCGCTCATCGGCGCGGCGCTGATTCCGGGCGAGCACGCGCCGGTGCTCTTGACGCCCTCGTGGCTGGAGCGGATGAGCGGCGGCGTGTTTGTGGACGTGGCCATCGACCAGGGCGGCATCTCGCAGACCAGCCGACCCACCAGCTATGAGGAGCCGGTGTACGTGGACGCGGGCGTGCTGCACTGCTGCCTGCCGAATCTGCCGGCGGCCGTGCCCGTGAGCGCCACGCAGGCGCTGACGCACGCGACCTTCCCCTGGGTGATGAAGCTGGCCACGCAGGGGCTGGAAGCGGCCGTTCGCGCCGAGCCGGCGCTCATGCGCGGCGTGAACACCTGGGATGGCCGGGTGACGCACCGGGGCGTGGCAAGGGCGCTGAAGATGCCCTGCGAGCCGGTGGGATAAGACCAGCATCGTGGTTGTGATTAACGACCTAAATGAGGGGCTAGAGCAGAGCGTAAGATCCGATCTATTTTTTTGTTAGGCGTAGCTGATATTTCCTGATATTTGTTTCTTTTACAACGTCATCGACAAATGAAAGTTCTATAGCAGTTTTCACTTTATTTGTAATATCATCTGCACCTATTAAACCTAACTTTTTTCCTGCTTCAAGAGAGCTTAATGTAACTTTTTCCATAATTTTGTCATGTTGTTTTGGGTGATGGATCTCAAAATATTTTGTGATAGATGATAAAACAATGTATTGGCGTTCATCGGGTTTTGGATGAATTGTTTCTTTTCTTTGTGTTAACTGTTGAAGAAGCACAAAGATTAAGGAAATTGAATAAACATAAAATTCATAAGCGCGCTCTCTTGAAGGGAATTTTATATGTTCTCCTAAACCAGACTCTCCAAGAGCCAAATCAAAGAACGCGCACAAAAACTCTCCAGCTTGTCGATCAGCTTCAGCTTCAAATGCCTTTCTTATTCGAATTTGATCTGAAGTTAATTTACACGTCTCATCAGAAAACTCATTAAGTTCTCCAACTTGCATATGATCTTGAGCATAATCACAGTGCCCAAGAACAATATGAGATATCTCATGTAAGATGATATAGTAACTTCCTAAAAAATAAGCAAAGTCGGCCAGAATCAGTCCAATATCTTTACCTGTATGGTCTATATCAGTAATTGCTATTTCATTTTTCCATGAAATATAATTAACTTCCGATTCTAATGCTCTGGAAGCCAACCAAACCTGATAAGATAAGCCTGCTGACATATGAACTTCGTAGCTGAAAGGAGTATTAGAGCGTCTAGCGACGGCTGCAACCTTTTCTGGGTTAAAAACATCCAATTCTAAGGATATAGAAACTTTTTCGCCCGAAGGTGATGAAAAATTGATTTCTTTAAGAATTGATTCAAAGTGTTCCTCTATTTGTGCAATAAGAGGCTCAAAATTATGAAAAGAATAGCCAGGCCCATTAATATAGAGAATGGGATTGTTAATCTTTGAACTCATTTGTCCTCCTAACGCCTGAGTTCACCGGCATTTAAGGTAATGTCTGTTTTTACGGCAGCAAAAATGAGCAGTGGGTCAAATGTCCGGTGCAACAATTTGTTAGACCTCATTTCCACCGTGCTCCTCAATGCCCAAAATCTCAGACGAGCCGGTCTCCACGTTACAACGGTAGATGCGACCAATGTATGTGTTGATGTCGGCAACAGATGAATCAAGGGCTAAGGTTGCCCCCATTCCGAGCATGGAACAAACAACCCCTGAAGCGGTAACAATGACGATATGGTATTTATGGCGCTCGCCATCCGTAAACAATTTGATTACCGGGTCTAGGCTGGGAGGTATCACGTTTGCCATTGATAGCCTACGTGACACATCTTCCAAAGAAGGCGTGGCGGCGTCATCATTAAGGATGGATGTCAGGTAAGCCCTAAATTCACCAGCTTGTGCTGAGTTAAGAAACTTGTCACCGAACTCAAGCGAACAGACTTCATAAATCACCTTCGCTTGTTCAGCGAATATCTTGTCGAGCTCAATAGTCCACTGCTCATGCAGCATTTCCGCCACAGGCAGGCTTTCTGCGTCAGCGTTGGTTGCGGCCTCTACAGCCTCCCTGATTGCTTGTTTTTGCTCCTGTTCTGTCCAATTCAAAGACTTCCCAAGCGTGCTTCGGAAGAATCGCTGCAACGTAGTCCGGACGGTCTTCGGAACCGAATTTTTCTGCGACAAATCCCGCGACAAAGACACGACCACCTTGCCATCTTCAGTGACTGAAACCTCGGGAGCTCTAGGCTGGACTACTGGCCTAAACTGCGAATCCAGCTTGATCTGAAGCTTGCCGATTGGCGCATCGATTTCGTGAACAGTAGAGAATGGTGAAGGCACGCGCTTTGCCCGCCCTTTAATTCCAAGCGCAGCCCTCGCAAGTTGCACGATTGGTTGGTTCACATACGGCGCATCTATTTTCGTCCCGAGCCTGCTGTTACAGCGCTTACACAGGATGAATTTCTTGATGCTTCCACCTGCGGCGTCAGGAAATATATGTTCCTCAGTGAGTTCGCGGGAAGGATTCCTACACAAGATGCAGTGACCGCCGGTCGGATTGCCAATATCGTTTGCCATGAGTTCTAGCAATCCGATGATGAGGTCATTTCATTCCGCATATTCGTCTCATATATGTAGGATGCCTTTTCGCTCGATATTGCGTATTCGGAGACAAAAGCGCACCGGAATGCTTTCCAGGCATGGGGCCGGCCTCCTTCCCTGACATGCGGGTCATTATGGAAGCGAGCCCGGTCGTTCGCAAGGTGATGATCTGAGTGGCGTTCGCTTGTCGTTCGGGCACAGGCAAGCTTGCCGCTTTGCGCGGGGCGGCCGGCGGGCTAGTATTCCCGGAACGACGGGTGAGTGCCTTGCTTGCCCGTTTTCTGTATCCGGAAGGCCGGCATGATTCCGGCTTCCCAAGGAGTAGCCGCCCTCATGCCACGTCGCGACGATATCGAGTCCATCCTGATTCTGGGCGCGGGGCCCATCATAATCGGCCAGGCCTGCGAGTTCGACTATTCCGGCGTGCAGGCCTGCAAGGCGCTGAAGGAGGAGGGCTACCGCGTCATCCTCGTCAACTCCAACCCCGCCACCATCATGACCGATCCCGACTTCGCCGACGCGACCTACATCGAGCCGGTGACCTGGGAGGTGGTGGCGAGGATCATCGAGAAGGAGCGGCCGGACGCCATTCTGCCCACCATGGGCGGGCAGACGGCGCTGAACTGCGCCCTGTCGCTGAACAGGCACGGGGTGCTGGATGCGTTCAACGTGAAGCTCATCGGCGCGCAGCCGGAGGCCATTGACAAGGCCGAGGATCGCGAGCGCTTCAAGGAGGCGATGGATCGCATCGGGCTGGAGATGGCGCGCGGCGGCTTCGCGCACTCGATGGAGGAGGCGCGCGTGTTCGCCGAGGAAATCGGCTTCCCGCTCATCATCCGGCCGAGCTTCACGCTGGGCGGCTCCGGCGGCGGCATCGCCTATAATCCCGAGGAGTTCGAGCGCATCGCCGCCGCAGGGCTCGAGGCCAGCCCGACGAGCGAGATACTGGTCGAGGAATCCATCATCGGCTGGAAGGAATACGAGATGGAGGTGATGCGGGATAAGAACGACAACTGCGTCATCATCTGCTCCATCGAGAACGTGGACCCGATGGGCGTGCACACCGGCGATTCCATCACCGTGGCGCCGGCGCTGACGCTGACCGACAAGGAATACCAGCGCATGCGCGACGCCTCCATCGCCTGCCTGCGCGAGATTGGCGTCGAGACTGGCGGCTCCAACGTGCAGTTCGCGGTGAACCCCGAGAACGGGCGGCTCATCATCATCGAGATGAACCCGCGCGTGTCGCGCTCCTCGGCGCTGGCCTCGAAGGCCACGGGCTTCCCCATCGCCAAGATCGCCGCCAAGCTGGCCGTGGGCTACACGCTGGACGAAATCCGCAACGACATCACCGGCGAGACGTACGCGGCCTTCGAGCCGACCATCGACTACGTGGTGACCAAGATGCCGCGCTTCGCCTTCGAGAAGTTCCCGGGCGCGGACGCGCGCCTGACGACGCAGATGAAGTCCGTGGGCGAGGTGATGGCCATCGGCCGCACCTTCACCGAGAGCCTGGGCAAGGCCATCCGCGGGCTGGAGACGGGCACGGCCGGGTTCGACAAGGCCATCCCCGAGGGCGCGGACGCCGAGGTGTTCCTGCAGGAGAAGCTGGCCGTGCCGGGCGCGGAGCGGCTGTGGTGGCTGGCCGAGGCGCTGCGCGCCGGCTGGACGGAAGGCCGCATCGCGCAGGTGACGCGGATTGACCCGTGGTTCATCCGCGAGATCGCGGCGGTGGTGGCGCTGGAGGAGCGCCTGCGCGGGCGGGAGCTGGCCTCGCTAACCGCCGAGGAATGGCGCGAGGCCAAGCGCGAGGGGCTTTCCGATGCGCGGCTGGCGCAGCTTTTGGGCGCGAGCGAGGCGGCCGTGCGAGCCGCGCGCGTGGAAGCCGGCGTGCGGCCGGTGTTCAAGCGCGTGGACACCTGCGCCGCCGAGTTCGAGGCGCGCACGCCCTATCTCTATTCCACCTACGAGGAGGAATGCGAGGCGCGGCCCGACGCGCGGCGGAAGATCATGGTGCTGGGCGGCGGCCCGAACCGCATCGGCCAGGGCATCGAGTTCGACTACTGCTGCGTGCACGCGGCCTTCGCGCTGTCCGAGGACGGCTTCGAGAGCATCATGGTCAACTGCAATCCCGAGACCGTGTCCACCGATTACGACACCTCCGACCGCCTCTATTTCGAGCCGCTGACCTTCGAGGACGTGATGGCCATCGTGGACGTGGAGCGGCCGGACGGGGTCATCGTCCAGTTCGGCGGCCAGACGCCGCTGAAGCTGGCGCGGGCGCTGGAGGACGCGGGCGTGCCCATCATCGGCACCAGCCCGGACATGATCGACCTGGCCGAGGATCGCGAGCGCTTCCAGCAGCTTCTGCACCGGCTGGGGCTGAAACAGCCCGAAAACGGCACCGCGCGCTCGGTGGACGAGGCGCTGGCCATCGCCGCCGGCATCGGCTACCCGGTGGTGGTGCGCCCCAGCTACGTGCTGGGCGGGCGGGCGATGCAGATCGTCCACGACGAGAAGGAACTGCTGCGCTACATGCGCGAGGCGGTGAACGTGAGCCCCGACCACCCGGTGCTGCTGGATCGCTTCCTGAACCGGGCCATCGAGCTGGACGTGGACGCGCTGTGCGACGGCCGCCGCGTGGTCATCGGCGGCATCATGGAGCACATCGAGGAGGCCGGCGTGCATTCCGGCGACTCGGCCTGCTGCCTGCCGCCGCATTCGATCGGCGAGGAGGCCATCGCCGAGGTGCGCCGCCAGACCGAGGCGCTGGGCCTGGCGCTGAACGTGAAGGGGCTGCTCAACATCCAGTTCGCCCTGCAGGGCGAGACGCTCTACGTGCTGGAGGTCAACC
>JALVTX010000256.1 GCA_027035825.1 Mariprofundaceae bacterium | reverse complement strand
AGCCAGGAAATCGCGCAGCGCGCGCTCGGCCGCGGCCGCATCGCCGCGTTGGGCCAGGATTTGCGCCAGCATCAGCACCGGCCGCGCGTCGTCCGGGCGCAGGCGGCGCAGTTTTTTCAGCACGCGCCTGGCCTTGGAGAACTTGCCCTCGCGCGCATACAGCTCGGCTTCCACGCGCATCCAGCGCTCGGGCCGGCCGGACCTGGCGGCCTGGCGCGCCAGCCGATGGGCCTCGCGGTAGCGATGCTCCTCCTCCAGCAGATGCACGAGCATCAGGCGGGCGTCATCGGCCTCGGGGCGTCGCTTGAGCATGTCGGTCAGCGTCTGGATGGCCGCGTCCCGGTTCCGTTTACCAAGGAATATCTGCACGCGCAGCATGTCGGCGCGGTCGCGCAGATCGTCCGACAGCGATGCCGTTTCCAGCCCTTGCAGCAGTTCCCGGGCTTGCGCCGTCTGCCCGCCGCGCATCATCAGCTCCGCCAGCTCGATGCGCGGCAACGCCGCCGACGGATCCTTGGCCACCACCACCTTCAGGAAGCGCGCGGCCAGCGCCGGCTGGTCGCGCAGCAGCGCGTCCTCGGCCGCGAGATACAGGAAGGAGGGGCTCATGGCCTGGATGGACTGTTCCCCCCTTGCGCCCGTGTGGCGGGACGGGTGTCGGTCCTTGTGGGAAGCTTGATGCTTGGCCGCATGCCCGGCCGCATGTTCGGCCGCATGTGAGGACGACGCGATCAGAGCCGGGGCCAGCGCCAGCGCGAGCGCCAGTTTCACGCCGCGGGTCGCGGACGGCCGCCGCGCGCGACGGCTCATGCCCGCCCCTCGCGGATGTCCACGGCCTGGAACTGCTTGCCGGCGTCATCCAGCGCCCAGCAGGCCACGTCGGCGGTCCGCGCCTGGTAAACGCTGACGATGACGTAGGCAAACCCTTCCCAGGCACTGGCCAGGTCGGTGGGCGAGGGGCGGGCGGGACAGTCCGGATGGCTGTGCCAGATGCCGATGATCTCGCGCCCGCTGCCGCGCAGTTCGGCGTCCGTTTGTTGGTAGGCGACGGGATCGAGAATGAAGCGGTCGGTGGCGCGCTCGGTGTTCAGGTTCGCGGTTTCGCGCGCATCCGAAACCTGCCACCCGTCCGCGCCCATGCGACCGATGAGCAGGCCGCAGGCCTCGCGGGGCCAGGCGGCCTCGGCCGCGTGCCGCATGAGCGCCATCGCGCCCGGGGCGATGAGGCAGGGCGCGGCGGCCTTCCCGGGGGCGATGACGCGCTGATATTCGGGGCTGTTGAAACGCTCGGGAACGGGGCGTTCGGGCGTCCGTGGTTCGGGTTCCTGCATTTTTTCTCCGGTTTACTCGCGTTTCGGGAACACTAGCGTGCGACTTCATGGAAACAACATCAAGGAGGACAGCATGAAACGCTGGATGGCATGGACGATGACGGCCGCGCTGATGACGGCGGGCGCGAGCGCAAGTCTGGCGCATGAAGGGGCGCACGAGGGGCATGACGGGCCCGCGCGCGGCGTCTGGTTCGAGGCGCCGAAGGACGGCGCGACGGTTTCGCGCGAGTTCGAGGTGAAGATGAGGGTCGCCGGCATGACGGTGCGCAAGGCGGGCGAGATCGTGCCCGGCACGGGCCATTTCCACATCATCGTGGACGGCGGTTGCGTGAAGAAGGGCGAGGTCGTGGCCAAGGACGCCACGCACATGCACTTCGGCAAGGGCCAGAAGGAAACGACGCTGAGTCTTGAGCCGGGAACGCACGCACTGAGCCTGCAACTGGCCGATGGTCATCATGTTTCCTACGGCAAGGACTGGTGCCAGACCATTCACGTGACGGTGAAGTAGCCGCTTCGCACGGCTTCGCCTACGAGATCGTTCGCCGGCCGCGTCGCACGCGGCCGGCGATTTCCGTTTCCAGAGACCTGAAGGTGCGCGTGCTGCTGCCGGCGCGGGCCCCGGAGTCGGTCGCGCGCCAGCTTGCGCGCGACAAGGCCGAATGGGTACGCCGCAAACTGGCCGAGTTTCGCGCCCGCACGCCGCCCGAGCGCCGCTGGGTGGATGGCGAGACGCTGCCCTGGCTGGGGCGGGAGCATCCGCTGCGCGTCACGGCATCCGAAGCTACGGCCGGGCAGGATGACGCCCGCTTGCGTGAAGGCGCGTGGCTGGTGCGGCTCGCGGGCAATCCTGATGGAGCGGAACGCGCGGGGCGGGTGAGGGCGGCGCTGCGCCGGGCGTGCATGCACATGGCCCGCGAGGAATTGGGTCGCCGCGCATCAGGCCGGGCGCGGCGCATGGACGTGACGCCGTCGCTGGTGGGCGTGAAGAGCTACCGCTCCCGCTGGGGCTCGTGTCATGCCGACGGGCGCGTCTATTTCAACTGGCGCATCGCCCTGGCGCCCGAGTTCGTCGTGGACTACGTGGTGACGCACGAGCTCTGCCACCTGGTGCATCGCGACCATTCGCCGGCCTTCCGGGCGATGGTGGAACAATGGATGCCGGAGTGGAGAGCGGCGCGCGCCTGGCTGCGCGAGCATGGCAGGCGGCTGGAGGCGCTGGACGAGCCGGCAGGCTGCTGATTGGGTTGACCATCCCCCCCCAGCAAATATGATGCCGGGTCATTGCATTTTCATTCTCTGGGGAGGGGGCGATGCACGGATTCGCGGCTTCTTCGATGTTGGCTTCGGCAATCCGGACATTTCGCGGGGCGGCGGCCGCTGGCGCGCTGGCGCTCGCGGTGGCGCTGTCTGCTTGTGGTGGCGGCGGAGGTGGTGGCGCAAGTCCCGCGCTGTCGCAGGCTCCCGCGGTTCTGAACGGGCAGGCTGTTTTGGGGCCATTGTCTGGTGCCAGCATAGTCGTCACTTCCTTGCAGGGGGCTATTATCTCCTCGGGAACTACGAAATCCTCCACCTCAATGGGGGTTGCCGGTTCGTTTTCGATTAACATTCCTGCGGCCAGCGTTTCTCCGGTGTACCTTGTAACGGTTCGTGGTGGTACGGATATCGATCCGACAGATAGTGGGGCTGCGGGAGCGGGGCTGGTTTCCAAGGGCGTTTTTCATGCCTATGTGACGGATGCTCAGGTGCGGGCAGGGAAAATAACGGTGAATCCCTTAACCGAAATGATCTATCAGGATATTGCGTTGCAATATCCTGGCGGAGTGTCCGCTCTGACAAGCAGCCAATGGACGACGTTATTGGATGCCGAAGCAAAGAAGTTTCTGGTTGGCGCGGCATCGTATTCCGATGTTCTCGCCTTTGTGCCTTCTCGGGACAAGACAAAATCTAGGGTTGCCTGGAACAAGGTGTTAACCAAGTTGGTCAAAGGCATCCATGATGGGGATGATGATGCTGCAATGCTGAACCGCGTGGTTGTTCTGAACGCGGCATTAAAGCCTGCCGGGACAACACTGAGCCCTGATGGAAAAAGCATTGAACGATTGGCCGATGTGGGCGGTGATCGCGTTCAAACCCTTGTTGCCAGAAACTCCCAAGGCCAAGTGGATGTTCTTGAGCAAAAATACACTGATGCCACGGGTGCCGTTGTAGTCGTCCGGGCAACAAAGATGAATGCGACGCAAAGCTATCTGCATGCTTCCGTCTCCAAGGCGGGACATACGTTGACATTTGAGGGAAAAACCACACTGCTGAATGGCAAGACGTTTGGCGTTGCAAATATGGCGCAGATCGCATCAAAATTGGTAACGATTTCATCTCCAAGTTCTTCAGCATTGGATATTACGCTTGATAAAGCTCTAACAGCACGCATCTCTGCCAATGAGATGGTGTTCAAGATTGATGGAGCGGCCCCGGATGTGGCTCAGTTGAAGTTGAAAAGGGATGATCCAGTTATCACTTGGATTTGGCAGTCGACCAGCCCTTTGACGGTCCAATATACAAAGACATTGCCTGCGACTGGAGAAAAGATGATCATTTTTGGCGATGGTACGGTGATGTTCGAAATGTCTTTGTCGAGATATGATCAGGTCAGTGGTGTCGCGCAAGCGGCTGCGGTTGCTAGCCATCAAGCACTTATGCAATTGGTGGGCGATTTCGGAGCAGCTATCGGGCCGAAGGCCTTGGTGAAAGGTGCTGCTAAAATTGCGGCAAAAAAGCTTGCCAGTTATATATCAGCTATTTTCGATGCTCGGTGGCTGCTGAATACGGGAGGGCCTTTCTACTTTGAGAAACATTTTTCCAGCACGCGAGTGGGTCTTCTGGGAAGCAATAATGGGAAGATTATAGAAGGTAAGTCGTATTATCCACTCATTTTCATAAAAAACTACAAGGCTAATGGAACGGCGGTGGAGGTTAGACTTAATAAGTTCTATAATCCAAACCTTCCGATTAATAAGTTTAGAGTTTCGGAGAGTCAGTATATTGGACGATTTGTTTTAGGTAATTCTCTACCAATCTGGACCAAATCCAGGAGGGTTTGGTCATGCGAAAGAAGTGTCCTGCCTGTGGCGGCAACCGGCATTGGGAGCTCGGGGATGGTCGGTTCCGATGTCGCCGGTGTCGCAC
>JALVTX010000255.1 GCA_027035825.1 Mariprofundaceae bacterium | reverse complement strand
TCCTGGATCTCATCAACAGCTCCAACCGCCATTGGGACGCCGAGGAAATCAGCCGGGAGCTGGCGCGTCGCGGCGAAAGCATCGGCATCGCCACCGTCTATCGCGGCCTGGCCGCGCTGGAGGAGGCTGGCCTCATCGCCAGCATCCAGTTGGCGGATCGCAAACGCTACGAGCGGGCGGACAAGTCGCACCATGATCACATGGTCTGCACCCGGTGCGGCGCCATCGAGGAATTCAGCCACCAGCGCATCGAGGCTCTGCAGGAAGAAGCCGCGCACGACAAGGGCTTCGTCATCACCGGGCATCAGCTGGTGCTGTTCGGCCGCTGCGCGGCCTGCGCCGGGGAGGATGCCGCATGATTTCCGCCTGGGTCATCGTGTTCCGGGAAATGCTGGAGATGGCGCTGGTGCTGGGCGTGCTGCTGGCCGCCACCGAGGGCATGGCGACCAGCCGGCGCTGGATCGCGGCGGGCGCGGCCGCCGGCGCGATCGGGGCGCTCCTGTTCGCGCTGTTCATGGAAGAGGTGGAGAACGCCTTCAGTGGCGACGGCGAGTTCATCTTCAACGCCGCCGTGCTGGCACTGGCGTCCGCGCTGATTGCCTGGACGGTCATCTGGATGAGCCGGCACGGGCGCGAGATGAGCGCTCGCATGCGCGAGGTGGGTCATGCCGTGGCCCGTGGCGAATCGCCGACGACGGCGCTGGCGGTGGTGGCGATGGCGGCGGTGATGCGCGAGGGCGGCGAGGCGGTGTTCTTCCTGTTCGGGGCGGCGCGCTCCGCGCCCGACGAAGGCGCCGGCATGCTGGCGGGCGGCCTGCTGGGCGTGCTTTCGGGGGCGCTGGTGGGCTGGGGTGTGTACCGGGGGCTAGTGCGGATTCCGCTCAAGCACCTGTTCCGCGTCATCGGCTGGCTCTTGATGCTGCTGGCTGCCGGCATGGCCTCGCAGGCGGCGGCGAACCTGGTGGCCATCGGCTGGTTGCCGGCGTTGGCCGATCCCTTGTGGGACACCTCCTCCCTTCTGCCCGAGGATGGATTCCCAGGCTCGATCCTGCACGTGCTGGCGGGCTACAGCGACACGCCCAGCGGCATGCAGGTGCTGGTGTTTCTGCTCGCGCTGGCGCTGGTGGCCGGGATCAATGCGCGTATCCGGCGGCGGACGCTCCAGGCCCGGCGCGTGGGGGATGCGGCGCGCCCGGTGAATGCCCGGTGAGCGTCATCCCGCTGTATCCCGAGGCGGGCCCGGCGCGGCCGCTGAAGGAGCTGTATCTGGAACGGGATGTGCGGCCGGAAGGATGGGCGGAGAACGGGCGAGGGCCCTTCATCTATGCCAACTACATCGCCAGCGTGGACGGGCGCATTTCGCTGCGCGATGCCAGCGGCTTCTCCGTGCCGGCGGCGCTGGCCAACGCGCGCGACTGGCGGCTGTATCAGGAACTGGCGGCGCAGGCCGACGTGCTGATTGTTTCGGGTCGCTATGTCCGCCAACTGGCGGCGGGCGCGGCGCAGGCCGAGCCGCCGGTGAGCACGGCGGATGAATATGCCGATCTCTTGGACTGGCGGCGCGCCCGTGGCCGGCCCGCGCAGCCGGACATCGCCATCGTCAGCGCCAGCCTCGACATTCCGCCGGAGCCGATTCGCCGCCTGGCGGGTCGGCGGGTGCTGGTGCTGTCCACCGCGCATGCCGATGGGGCCCGCAAGCGGGCGCTGGAGCGCGCCGGCGCGCAAGTCCTCCCGGCGGGCGAGGCGCGCGTGGAAGGCGGAAAGCTGCGCGAACGGCTGCGGGAGATGGGTTATGCGACGGCCTGCATGGTGGCCGGCCCCAAGGTGCACGCAACGCTAGCGGGCGCGGGAGCGCTCGATGCGCTGTTCCTCACCACGCGCCACCTGCTGCTGGGCGGCGACGCGGGCGAGTTCCACACCATCCTGGAAGGCCCGGCGATGGCCACGCGGCTGGCGTTGACGACGCTGCACCTGGATGAGATTGGTGGCCAGAGCTTCGCCCGCTACCGCGTCCTGTCCTGACGCTCCTGCCTTCCTGCCTACCCAGTGGGGAGCAGACCCCGCAACAGCCACACCACGCCGGTGACGACGAAGGCCATCAGCAGGTTCAGGCGAATGCCGGCCCGCAGCATGGCGCGCATCGGCACCTGGTGCGTGCCGAAGACGATGGCGTTCGGCGGCGTGGCCACAGGCAGCATGAAGGCGCAGGAGGCCGATAGCGTCGCCGGCAGCAGCACCAGCATCAGATCCATCCGCCCGCTGATCGCTGCGGCGGCGAGGATGGGAAGCATCACCTGCGTGATGGCCGTGTTGCTCGTGATTTCGGTGAGGAAGGTCATGACCAGGGCCACGCCCAGCATCATCAACGGTAGGGGCAGGCCGGCGAGGAAGTCCAGGTGTTCGCCCAGCCAGGCGGATGCGCCCGAGGTCTGCATGCCCCAGGCCAGCGCGAAGCCGCCGCCAAGCAGCAGCACGATGTCCCACGGCAGCCGCAGGAAGGCCTCGCCATCCAGCACTGGCCGCCCGTCTTGTCCGCGCAGCAGGAACAGCCAGAAGGCGCCGAACATGGCCACCGTGCCGTCGTCCACGCCGGGATGCGGCAGCAGCGCCGCCCAGCCCGGGATGTCCACGCCGCCCGCGTGCAGGCCCTTGCGGCTGATCCAGGCCAACGCCGTGAGCGCCAGCACCCAGGCCACGATGCGCTCCTCGCGGCGAATGCCGCCCAGCTGCTCGCGCGCTTGATTCAGCGAGGCCGCGTCCGACGGCTTCCACGGCAGCCGCGCGATGCGCCGGCCCAGCACCAGGAACAATGTGGCCAGTCCCGCCAGCACCATGGGCACGCCAACGCTCATCCATTGCAGGAACGAGGGCGCGGCTTGGGGCGCGTGCACGCGCATGGTTTCCAGGAACACCAGGTTGGGCGCGGTGCCTACCGGCGTGCCCATGCCGCCGATGTTGGCCGAGTAGGCGATGACGAGCAGCAGCGAGGCGGCCATGCCGGCGGCGGCGTCTTCGCCGTGTTCGCGCCCCAGATGGGCGATGAGCGGCAGGGCGATGGTCACCATCAGCATGGTCGTGGCGGTGTTGGAAATCCACATCGAGAGCAGCGCCGTGGCCAGCGCGAATCCCGCCGCCAGTTGCAGAGGGCTGGCATGCAGGCGCGAAAGCAGGGCCAGCGCCAGCCGCTTGTGCAGGCCGGTGCGCTCCAGCGCCTGCGCGATCAGGAAACCACCGATGAACAGGAAGATGATGCTGTTGACGTAGTGCGGGGCCGTGGCCTTGCCGGGCGCGATGCCTGCCAGCGGGAAGGCGATGAGCGGCAAGGCGGCGGTGAGCGCGATGGGCATGCACTCGGCGATCCACCACAGCGCCATCCAGGCCGCCACGCCCAGCATGGCGGGCGCGCGCGGATGCGCCGGCGCTTCCATGCCGAGCCCGATGGCCAAGGCCAGGATCGGCCCCAGGGCGAGCGCGGCGCGGCGGATGGCCGGGGTCATGGTTTTGAGGCTGGCGTCTTGTCGCCCGGGTCGGCGGTCTGCGCGGGCAGCCGGTACTCGCGCTTGAGGATGCGGCCGCCGGATTCGGCCAGCACGCGATCCGTCCATGCGTCCAGCCGTTGCCGCCGCAGGATGGCGACGATGTCGTCCCGCGCCTCGTCCAGCGAGCGCGTGCGCGCCGGCCGGCGGCCCAGAAGCTGGATCACATGCCAGCCGAAGCGGGTCTGCACCGGCGGGCTGATGTCGCCCGGCTTCTTCAGCGCGAACGCCGCGTCCTCGAACGGCTTGACCATGACCCCGCGCGGGAACCAGTTCAGGTCGCCGCCGCGCCCCTTGTTGCTGTCGTCCAGCGAATACTCGGCGGCCAGCGCCGCGAAATCGCGCCCCCGTCTCAGTTGCCGGATGATCTCCAATGCCTGCTTGCGGGAGGGAAGCAGGATGTGGCGCGCGTGCACCTGCTCGGGGATGGTGAACCGGGCCTGGTGGCGGGCGTAGTAGTCGCGAATCTCGGCATCCGAAATCTCGTCCATGCGCGCCGTCTGCCACTGCCGAAGCTGATCAATCAGGATGGACTCGCGCGCCCGCTCGATGCGGCGGCGCACCTCGGGGTCGTGATCCAGCCCCAGCGCCTCGGCCTTGCGGCTCAGCGCCAGCCGCCGCAACAGCGATCGCAGCACGCGCGCCCGCAGCGCCGGCTCGTGGCGCATGGCCTGGATGCGTTCGGGCAGGGCGTCGATCTCGGCGTCAATGTCCGACTCGTGGATGCGCGCGTTGCCCAGCGCGGCCACCACCGGCGTGTCATCGCGGGCCGCCGGTGCCGTGGGCTCTTGCTGCCCGGGCTGGCAAGCCGCCAGCGATGCAAGCAGAATGCAGGCGGACAAGATGCTGGCGAGAGGGGCGAGAGGGCGCGCGCGATGCTCCATGCGCGGCAGATTAGCGCCCCCCGCCTGATTGTGCACGGAGGGAGTCATGTCACCGGCGGTCGTGGCCATTCTGGTGTTGAGCCTGTATGCGACGTTTTACCAGTTCTATGCCAAGGGCGTGCTGGCGCGGCGGG
>JALVTX010000254.1 GCA_027035825.1 Mariprofundaceae bacterium | reverse complement strand
TGGACGTCAACGACCCCTACCGCCGCGCCTACGAGCGATTCGTCGTCAGCCCGGCCGTGACCTGTGCGCCGGACAAGCAGGGACGCATCCTGATTCCGGCCACGCTGCGCGAGTTCGCGGGCCTGGGGAAGACGGTGCTGTTCGCCGGCGGGGCCAGCCATTTCGAAATCTGGGACGCGGGCCGGCGCGAGGCGCGCCTGGAGGAGGATCTGGACATCCTCCGCAACGGCCCTTCGGGTCGCTGATGTGGCCCCGCGCCCGAATCAAGAGAACATGCCGGCCGCGGGCCACGTGCCGGTGCTGCGCGACGCCTTCGTGGAGGCGCTTTGCCATCGCCCGGACGGGCGATACGTGGACGCCACCTTCGGCCGCGGAGGGCACGCGCGCGCGCTGCTGGCCCGGCTGGGGGCGGCGGGGCGGCTTTTGGCGCTCGACCGCGATCCCGAAGCGGTGGCCGAGGGGCGGAGGCTGGTGGCGGAGGATGGCCGCTTCTCCATCCGCCATGCGCCGTTTGGCGAGCTGGACGCGGTGCTGGCGGACGAGGGCTGGAACGAGGTGGACGGCGTGGGCTTCGACCTTGGCGTTTCCTCGCCGCAACTGGACGAGGCCGGGCGCGGCTTTTCCTTCGGCCGCGAGGGGCCCCTGGACATGCGCATGGACCCGACGCGCGGCCCGTCGCTGGCCGACCGGCTGGCGCGCGTGGATGAGCGAACGCTGGCGCGCGTGCTGCGCGACCATGGCGATGAGCGCTATGCCGCACGCATCGCCCGCGCCATCCTGCGCGCGCGCCGCGAGGGCCGCATGAAGACGACGCGCGATCTCGAGAATGCGTGCTTCCACGCCGTGCCGCCCCATGCGCGGTACGGACGCACGCATCCGGCCACGCGCACGTTCCAGGCGCTGCGCATCTGGGTCAACGACGAGATGGGGCAGCTTGAAGCCGGCCTGAACGCCGCCATGGATCATCTCGCGCCGGGCGGGCGGCTGGTGGTGATTTCCTTTCATTCCGGCGAGGATCGCCGCGTGCGCGACCTGATCGAGGCGCGCGTCCACCCCTGCACCTGCCCGCCGGAGTTTCCGGTTTGCGTCTGCGGCCGCACGCCGAGCATGCGCTGGCTGCAAAAGAAGCCGCTGCGCCCCTCGGAGGCGGAATGCGCGGCCAATCCGCGGGCGCGCACGGCGCGGATGCGGGTGGCGGAGCGGCTGGCATGACGACGGCGAGGATGAAGGCGCTGGCGCGGCTGGGGCCGTGGGCTGTGTTGCTGCTCGTGGGCGCGATGGCGGCGCTCCAGGTGGGGCTGGCGCGCCAGCGCCTGGCGCTGGCCGGCGAGAAGGCGGCGGCCACGCGCGAGGCGCGGCAGTTGCGGGCGGAGATCGGCAAGCTGCGGCTGGAGTGGGCCACGCTGACGCGGCCGGAACGGGTGCGCCGGCTGGCCACGACCCGGCTGGGGATGCGTCCGCCCCTGCCGTCGCAGGTGGTGCGGCCATGAGGCGGCCGGTGAAGCATCGCGACGAGGTTTACGCCCGCCGGCGCATCGAGGCGGTGACGGGCCTGCTGGCGCTGGGCTTTGCGCTGCTCATCGTGCGGGCGCTGGACTTGCAGTGGTATCAGGCCGACCGGCTCAAGCAACTGGCCGAGCGTCAGCGGCACCGCGAGTACGTGATCCCGGCGCCGCGCGGCCCCATCCTGGATGCGAAGGGCCGGGTGCTGGCCGAGAGCGTGCGCGTGCCCTCCATCGCGGCGATGGCGGACGAGGTGCCGGCCGAACGCGTGGCGGAACTGGCGCGGGCGCTGGGCAAGGATGCGGCGAGGCTGAAGCGCCTGCTGTCGCGCCGGCGCGGTTTCGTGTGGCTGGCGCGGCAGGTGTCGCCGGCGACGGCCGAGAAGGTGATGGCGCTGAACATTCCGGGCGTGCGCCGCGAGACGGAGTGGCGGCGCTACTACCCGCTGGGGCCGGCCACTGGTCACCTGCTGGGCTTCGTGGGCGTGGACGGTCACGGGCTGGAAGGACTGGAGCACGATCTGGACGCGGTGCTCGCCGGGCGCGCCGGCCGCATGCGGGCGCGGCGGGATGCGCGCGGCGCCACGCTGCCGGGCGGCGAGTGGCTGTCGCCGCCTAGGCCCGGGCGCGAGGTGCGGCTGACGCTGGATGCGACGATCCAGAGCCTGGCCTATGCGGCGCTGGTGGAAGGCGTGCGGCGCATGCAGGCGCGCGGCGGTTCGGTGGTGGTGATGAACCCGGCCGATGGCGCGGTGCTGGCGATGGCCAACTGGCCGGGCTTCAATCCCAACGACTTCCACCGCTACCGGCCGGGCCAGTGGCGCAACCGGGCGGTGACGGACGTGGTCGAGCCCGGCTCGGTGCTCAAGCCCTTTGCGGTGGCAGCGGCGCTGGAGACGGGGCGCTGGCGGCGCGATTCGCGGTTGTTCTGCGAGCGGGGGCGTTTCCGCGTGGCCGATTACGTGATCCATGACGTGCATGCCGAGGGATGGCTGGACATGACCGGTATCCTGGCGCGATCCAGCAACATCTGCGCCGCCAAGCTGGCGTTGGACGTGGGGGCCGAGCGGCTTCACGACATGCTGCGACGAGCCGGCTTCGGCCGACGAACGGGCATCGGCCTTGCCGGAGAATCGCCGGGCATCCTGCCGCCGCCCGACAGGTGGGGGCCGGTGGAGACCGCCACCATCGCCTTCGGTCAGGGGGTTGCCGTGACGCCGTTGCAGATTGCAGCGGCCTTTTCCGTTCTGGCGCGGGATGGCCAGTGGCGGCGTCCGCGCATCCTGGCGGAAGCGGCGCGGGCCGGCTCGGACGGGGTGCGGCAAGTCATGTCCGCCCGCGTGGCGCGGGCCGTGCGACGGATGCTGGTGCATGCGGCCAGCCCCGAGGGCACCGGCGCGCTGGCCGTGCCGGCGGGCTACCGGGTGGCGGGCAAGACCGGCACGGCGCAGAAGCCCGACGGGCATGGCGGCTATGCGCGCGACCGGTTCACGGCCGTGTTTGCGGGCATGGCGCCGGCCGATGATCCGAGGCTGGTCATCGTGGTGGTGATGGACGAACCCAAGGCCAGCATCTATGGCGGCAAGGCGGCCGCGCCGGTGTTCCGGCGCATCGCCGAAACGGCGCTGCCATACCTGGGCGTGGCCCCGAGCCCGGCCGGCGTGGATGACGACTGGCGTCGCATGCCGGTGCGCGCTGGGGCGGAGGATTTGGGAGCGTCGGAGGCGCTGTCCCATTCGGGGGCGCTGCCGTCGCTGTACGGCATGTCGCTGCGCGAGGTGCGCCGCTTCGCGGCCGGGCGCGGCCTGCTGTTGCGGGTGCATGGCTCGGGATGGGTGGTGCGCCAGAAGCCGGCGGCGCTGGGGCGGCTGGATGCCGGAGGCGTGCTGGAGGTGTGGCTGGATGACTGATGCGCTCCTCCATCTGGAATCGCTGACCGGGCGGCCGCCGCGCCGGCTGTCCGATCTGGCCGCGGGCGTTGGCCGGCTGGTTGGCGATGCCGAAATCGCCGGCATCCGGGACGATTCGCGCGCACTCGCGCCTGGCGAGGCCTTCCTGTGCCTGCCCCGGGCGGCGGAGAAGGCGGGCGATTACGCGCGGCAGGCGGCCGAACGGGGCGCGGCGGCGCTGATTTCCGTCGCCGCGGCCGAGGGCCCGGGGGCAGCCGTCGCCGCGGTTGCCAGTGAGCGAAGGTTGCCGCACTTGGCGCTGCCGGACATGCCGGCCGTCGGCCGTTTGCTGCGGCGCTGGTTTGACACCGAACACGTGAAGACGCGGCTTGTCGGCGTCACCGGCACGGACGGCAAGACCAGTGTTGCCTGGATGTTGCGCGAGGCGGCCCAGCGGCGGCTGGGACGCGCCTGGGCGGTGGGCACGCTGGGCTGGGTGCGCGGCCCCGACGACTGGGCGGACATCGGGAACACGACGCCGTCGCTCTTGACCCTGCACCGGTTGCTGGCCGCGGCGGCGGACGCCGGCGTGCCGCTCATCGCCTGCGAGGTGTCCTCGCACGGCATCGAGCAGCAGCGCATCGCGGGGCTGCCGTTCGCCGCTGCCGTATGGACGAACCTGGGCCACGACCACTTGCAGGATCACGGCGGTTTCGAGGCCTATGCGTCCATCAAGCAGCGTTTCGTGGACGCCGTGGCGGCCGCGGGCCGGCCGGTCATCGCCAACCTCGACGACGCCGAGGTGCGGCGCAGGCTGCCCGAGGGGGCGTCTGGCTTCGGTCGCGGCCTCTACCGGGACGACGTGGCGCTGGGCTGGGAGCAGGAGCTGCCGGGCATGGTGCGCCTGCGCTGCGCGGGATCGCCGGCGCACGCCGGGGATGTCGCCGAGGTGCGCATCGAGGATGTGCCGGTGGGCGAGTTCCACGCCGCCAACCTGGCCGCCGTGGCGCTGACGCTGCTTGAGCTGGGGCTGGCGAGGATGGATGAATTGCCGGCCCTGCTCGCGGGCGTCACCGCGCCGCCCGGTCGCATGCAGGCGCTGAACATCGGCCGCTGGCAGGTGTTCGTGGACTACGCGCACACGCCGGAGGCGCTGGAGTCCTGCCTGGCGGCGGCGCGGCGGC
>JALVTX010000253.1 GCA_027035825.1 Mariprofundaceae bacterium | reverse complement strand
TGCTGGCGGTGGTGTGGCTGGCGCAGCGCATCCTTTCCGCCTTGGCCGCCGGCCCCGGGCAAGTGTGGCAGGCGCTGCGCTCGGGCAGCCGCAAGCGACGCGAGGCCCGGCTGCGCGAAGGGCTGGCGGCGCTGGTGGACATGCGCAGCGACCTCGGCGCGCGCACCTTCCGCAAGACGCGCGGCGTCATCCCCCGCTGGGGCAACCCGCTCCTCTCCGCGCTGGCCACGCCGGCGCGCGAGCAGCCGCTGCCGGAGGCCGACGATGACGCGCTGCTCATCGCGCTGCGCGCCCGCATCGCCACCGATCCGGACGCGCAGTCCAGGCCCGACCTGGCCGCCCGCAAGGCGCACCTCGAAGCCTGGCTGAAGGCGCATCCGGGCGCGCCGCTGGCGCTGGAGCGCAAGATCGAACTGGCCGAGGAGGAAGGAGACTGGGCCACGGCGGCGAGATTGCTGGAGGATGTCTGGAAACGCGGCGGCCGCGCCGGCGCCAGCATTCGTCCGCGATTGGCGCGGGCCTGCATGGAGCTCGCGCGCGAGCATCCCGAACAGGCGCTGGAATACATGCGCAAGGCGCACCGCCTGATGCCAGAGGACGGCGACATCACGCTGGCGCTCGGCCGGCTGCACATCGAGCGCGGCGAGGCGCGCGCGGCGCGCAAGCTGTGGATGGCGCACCTGGAAACGCACGATGACGAGCAGGTGGCGATGGAATTGCATGCGCTGCTGAAACCCGAGGCGATGAAAGCCTACCGGAAGATGAAGCGTCTGGACGAAGCCTCGATGCCGACCGCCCGCGCCTGGCTGCGCGCGCAGCTGGCCCACGACGCGGGGCTCTCCGGCCTGGCCATGGATCACATGAAGGCGTTGCTGAAAAGCCGGCACTGCGCGCTTGCCTGGCGCACGCTGGGCGACTGGCACATGGAGCAGCAGGAATGGGCCGAGGCCGCCAGCTGCTACCGTCAGGCGCTGCAACCGGACTGTCGCGACGACGCGCCCGATGCGAATGACGCGGGCGACATTGACAAGAAGGACGCCGCCGACTACACCAAGGATGAGCGCCTCTCTTGAGGCGCTGGCGGCCGCCCGCGGGCGGCCGCCCCGTTTTCATGTTCCGGTTATCTGGCCCCTCCAGTAACAGAAATCACCTCGGGCGCGTTCCATCCATGCTGGAATGCCGACCCGGGCTTGCAAGCCCAACCCAATCCAACGCAATAGCCAAAGAGGAGGCATCATGCCCGATTCGCTAGACATCAACGCCCTGCTGCACGACTACGTGATTCCCTGGGGCGTTAACATCGCCATGGCGCTGGCCATTTTCGTCATCGGCCGCTGGATTGCCGGCATGCTGGTGCGCCTGGTCGGCCGCCTGATGGAGAAATCCAGGCTCGACCCCATGCTCGTCAGCTTCGGCACGTCCATTCTGAACGCGGTGCTGCTGCTGTTCGTCATCATCGCTGCCCTGAACCAACTGGGCGTGGACACCACCTCGTTCATCGCCCTCATCGGCGCCGCCGGCCTGGCCGTGGGCCTGTCGCTTCAGGGTTCGCTGCAAAACTTCGCGGCCGGCGTCCTGCTCGTCATCTTCCGTCCCTTCAAGGTCGGCGATGTCATCGAGGCGGGCGGCGCAAGCGGCAAGGTGGAGGAGATCGGCATCTTCACCACCACGCTGAAGACCGGCGACAACCGCGTCATCATCGTGCCCAACGGCGCCATCTACGGCGGCGTCATCACCAACAACTCGGCGCGGGACACCCGCCGCGTGGACATGGTGTTCGGCATCGGCTACGACGACGACATCAAGAAGGCGCGCGACATCCTGCAATCCATCGTGGACGCCGACGAGCGCATCCTCAAGGATCCCGCGCCCCTCATCGCGGTGGGCGAGCTGGCCGATTCCAGCGTCAATTTCTTTGTCCGCCCGTGGGTGAAGTCCGGCGACTACTGGTCGGTGCGCTTCGACCTCAACGAGCGCGTCAAGGCCGCCTTCGACGAGGCCGGCATCTCCATCCCCTATCCGCAAATGGACGTGCATCTGAGCAAGGAAGCCGCGTAAGGCCGCGCGCGAAGGGCGCAAGGGGGGGCCATTGGCCCCCCTCCTGGCCCCCTGCTACAGTATCGCGCATGGCAACCACGCCCGATTCCGCTCCAAGCCTGAAGCGCAAGCTCGCTGGCCGCCCCGCCGACCGGCTGCTGCTGGCGCTGGCGCTGGCCGGCATCGGCCTGTGCTGGCACCTGGTGCATGCGCGGCTGGCCGGCGGCGAACCAGAAGTGGCCATCTATCACGGGCAGACGCTGTTAGCGCGCTACCCGCTGCACGCGCGCCGGCCCATCCATTTCGAGGCCATGGGCGACTTGGGCCCGGCTGACATCGAGATCGACCCCCAAGGCGTGCGCTTCACCGATTCGCCCTGCCACGGCAAGAACTGCATCCGCGCCGGCCATCGCCACCGCATCGGCGATGTCATCGCCTGCGTGCCCAACCGCATCCTCGTGGCTATCAACGGCGCGCACCGCGCCTTCGACGCGGTGGCCGAATGACGGCGCCGGCCATCCCGCCCCGGCCGCCGCTGGCCGAGTTGCAGCGCAAGGCGGAATGGATGGCGCTCCTGACGCTGGCCGTGGGCCTGCATGCGCTGGAGGCGGCGCTGCCGGGCCTGGGGCCGTGGTTCAAGCCGGGGCTCGCCAACGTGATGACGCTCTTGGCGCTCTACCTGATGGGCCCGCGCGCGGCCTTCGCCTTGGTCGTGGCGCGGGTGGCGCTGGGCGCGGCGCTCATCGGCACGCTGTTCACGCCTACGTTCGTGATGAGCCTCGCCGGCGCACTCGCCGCCGGCGCCGTCATGCTCGCCGCCGCGCGCCTGATTCCCGGCATCGGGCCGGCGGGCGTGAGCCTGCTCGGCGCGCTGGCCCACATGCTGGCGCAGTTCGTCACCGTCGAGGCGCTGTTCATCCAGCAGCCCGCCATCTATTACCTGCTGCCGCCCCTGCTGCTGCTCGCCGCCGTCACCGGCTGGATCAACGGCGCGCTGGCGGACTACCTGCTCGACGCGCTGCGCGCCCGCCGCCATGCCCCGGCCTGAGGGCGCGCCGGCCCGGCGCTGGAGCCTGTCGCTGGCGGCCTCCGTGGCCGCCCACCTGATGCTGGCGCTGCTCATTGCCTGGCAGCAGACGCACAAGCCCCTGCCGCGCCACAAGCCGCCTCAGATCATGGACGTGGTGTTGCTGAACCCGGAGCAGGCGAAGAAGACGCCGCCGCCGAAGGACGCCCGCGCCCTGGCCAACCGCTCCGCGCGCGGGGCCAGCCGCAACGCGCAGGATCGGCTCACCCGCGCCGCCCGCGCGCCCGTCACCGGCCAGGCCCGGCGGCGCCCGCGCCCGGCGGCGCCCGCCGCGCCGCGCACCCCGCCGCCCGCGCCCAAGCCCACGCCCAGGAACCGCACCCGCACGCTGGCCCGCCGCGGCCCGATGCTGGAGCCGGAGAAGCCGAAGCCGCACAAGCCGCGACCCCGGCGCAAGCCGCGGCCGCGGCAGATTCCGCTGTCCAACCTGATGCCCTCCAGCATGGCGCTGGCCGAGCTCTCCCGCGACTTCGAGCGCGAGCGACGCCTGAAACAGATGCTGGAGCGAGAGGCGGACATCCCCATCAACACGCGCGAGGCCAAGTACGCGCCCTATGCCCACATGCTGGTGCGGGCGCTGGAGGAGCAATGGCGGCCGGGCCAGGCCAACTGGCGGAGCCACCCGCCCGAGGAGCGCCGGGCGCTGCTGCGCCTGACCATCAACCGCGACGGCTCGCTGGGCGGGGTCGAAATCCTGCGCCCGAGCCCCATCCGCCAGCTCAACGAAAGCGCCATCGCCGCCATCCACGCAGCCGCCCCCTTCCGGCCCCTGCCGCACTCATGGGGGCTGGAGCGGGTGAGCTTCTACCTCACCTTCGAGGTGCTGGAGGATCGCTTTGTCTTCCGGCCGATGTAGGCGGCTGCTCGGCTGGTATCGCCAGGCCGCGCGCGACCTGCCCTGGCGGCGCACGCGCGAGCCGTACCGCATCTGGGTGTCGGAAATCATGCTCCAGCAAACGCAGGTGGCCACCGTGCTGCCGCGCTACGAAGCGTGGTTCGCGCGCTTCCCGGACATCCCGGCGCTGGCCCGCGCCGACATCGACGCCGTGCTCAAGGCCTGGGAGGGCCTGGGCTACTACCGTCGCGCGCGGCTGCTGCATGCGGCGGCGCGGCAGATCATGGATCGGCATGGCGGCCGCTTTCCCGAGGATTTCGACGACATCGTGGCGCTGCCCGGCATCGGGCGCTCCACGGCCGGCGCCATCGCCTCCATCTGCTTCGGCGCGCGCGCGCCGGTGCTGGACGGCAACGTGAAGCGCGTGCTCAGGCGCTGGCACGGCGAGCCCAAGGCCCGCGAGCGCCGCCTCTGGGAGCTGGCCAGCGAGGCCATTGCCGACGCGCCCGAGCCGGGCGACTGGAACCAGGCGATGATGGAGCTCGGGGCCACGGTGTGCACGCCCCGTTCTCCGGCATGCGAGGCCTGTCCGGTCAGGGGAGACTGCGCCAGCGCCTTTGCGCCCGTGGAGGCCGG
>JALVTX010000252.1 GCA_027035825.1 Mariprofundaceae bacterium | reverse complement strand
CGCATCTGACCCTGTGGTTCGACCTGCCGGTGCGCGAGGCGCTGGCCCGCATGCGCCAACGGGAGCAGACGGGCGAGGCCGCGACGCGCATGGATGGCGAGCGGCAGTCGTTCCACGAGGCCGTGCGCGCCGGTTTCGCGCAACTGGCGGCGCGGGAGCCCGGGCGCATCCGGCGGGTGGAGGCATCGGGCGATGTGGAGACGGTGCAGCGGCGCGTGCGATCGCTGCTGCTTCCCGCGCTGGAATCGCGCGGCCTGATTGCCGGGAGCGCGGACGGATGACGTCCTCGCACGAGGAGGTGCGGACGCGGTTCCTGGCCGCGATGGGGCGTGGGCGGCTGCACCATGCCTGGCTGTTGCACGGGCCTTCCGGCGTCGGCAAGGCGGAACTGGGCCGGCATCTGGCGGGCGATTTCCTCTGCGAGCGCAATCGCGGCGGGGGCGGCGAGGCCGCCTGCGGCGCATGCCACGCCTGCCGGCTGATGGCGGCGGGCAGCCATCCGGATTTCCTGCTCGTGGAGCGGGCCTGGGACGAGAAGAACAAGCGCCACAAGCGGGATCTGGGCGTGGATCAGGTGCGCGCCATGCTGGATTTCCTGTCCCTGAGCGGAGCGGAGAGCGAGCGTCGTGCGGCGCTGCTTTCCGGCGCGGAGCTGATGAACGCGCAGGCCGCCAATGCGCTGCTCAAGGGGCTGGAGGAGCCGGGAGAGGGCAGCCTGCTGATCCTGACCTGCGCCGACGTCACGCGCCTGCCGGCCACGATCCGTTCCCGGTGCCTGCTCGCGCCGGTGCGGCCGCTGGACGACGCGGCCTGCGAGGCGCGGCTGGCGGCCGCGGGCATGCCGGCTGATGTGCTTCCCTTCGCGCTGCGGCTGGCCGCCGGTCGGCCCGGCCGGGTGATGGCGCTTCTGGAGCCGGACATCGCCTCGGCGCTGATGGAGTGGGATGAACTGACGCGCGATCTCGGGCGCGGCGACGTGGGCCGCATCCAGGCCTGGATCGCCGCCCACGTTCGCCACGCGCCGCACGAGCTGATTGCCGAAACGGCGCTGGCCAACGCCCGGCCGGCGCTGGAAGCGCCGCCCCCGGATGCGGCGGCGATGGATGCCTTGATGGACGCGGCCTGGCGGCTGGCGGCCTGGCCCGAGGAAGCGCGGCGGCGCACGCTCAATCCGGCCACGTCGCTGCTGGCGCACGTGCTGGCCTTGCGTGTAGCCTTGCGCGCCGCCGGTCGCGAGGCCGCGCGCGCTTGATCCTTGACCAATCCGGCCCGAAAGAGGGCCCGAAGGAACGCCTGAACCATGGAACGATATTACGTCACCACGCCCATCTACTACGTGAACGACGAGCCCCACCTGGGGCATCTGTACACGACGGTGGCGGCCGACGTGCTGGCCCGCCATGCGCGGATGAGCGGCAAGGAGGTGTTCTTCCTCACCGGCGTGGACGAGCACGGGCAGAAGGTGGAGCAGGCGGCGGCGGCGCGCGGCATCGCGCCCATCGAGCTGGCCGACGCGGTGGTCGAGCGCTACCGCAGCCTGTGGCCGCGCTTTTCCATCTCCAACGACGACTTCATCCGCACCACCGAGGGGCGCCACAAGCGCGCGGTCACCGAGATGTGGAAGCGGCTGGACGCCGCCGGCGCCATCTACAAGGGCTTCTACGAGGACTGGTATTGCGTGCCCTGCGAGACCTACTGGACGGGCACGCAGCTGAAGGAGGCGGGCGCCTGGGAGGGCAAGACCTGCCCGGACTGCGGCCGCGCCGTGGAGCAGGTGCGCGAGGAGTCGTATTTCTTCCGCCTGAGCGACTACCAGGACAGGCTACTCGATCACATTCGCGCCCATCCCGAATTCATCGGGCCGGAATCGCGCCGCAACGAGGTGCTGCGCTTCGTGGAGGGCGGCCTGCGCGATCTCTCCATCTCGCGCACGACGTTCTCGTGGGGCATCCCGGTGCCGGGCGACCCCGAGCATGTGATCTACGTGTGGATCGACGCGCTGACCAACTACCTGACCGCCGCCGGTTTCCCCGGCGAGATGCCGCACTGGCCGGCGAACCTGCACCTGATTGGCAAGGACATCCTCCGTTTCCACGCCGTCTATTGGCCCTGCATGCTGATGGCGGCCGGCCTGCCGCTGCCGGAGCGCGTGTTCGCGCACGGCTGGTGGACGGTCGAGGGCGAGAAGATGAGCAAGTCCCGCGGCAACGCGCTGAAGCCTGACGAGCTGCTGGAACAATACGAGGCGGACGTGCTGCGCTATTTCCTGCTGCGCGAGGTTCCGTTCGGGCAGGATGGCGATTTTTCGTTCGCGGCGCTGAAGGCGCGCTACAACACGGAGCTGGCCAACGACGTGGGCAACCTGCTCAACCGCTCGCTCTCCATGCTGCACAAGTATCGCGACGGCGTGCTGGCCGCGCCGGCCGACGAGGAGGAGGGCGACCGGGCGCTGGTGGCGGACGTGGAGGGCATGCAGCGCGACGTGGAGGCGGCGCTTGCGCGTCAGGCCTTCCACGAGGCGCTGGAGCGCATCAACGCCGTGGTGCGCCACGGCAACCGCTACGTGGAGGAGAACGCGCCGTGGACGCTGGCCCGCGAAGGCCGGGATGCGCGGCTGGACACGGTGCTGTATCATCTGGTGGAGACGCTGCGGCTGGTGGCTCTGCAACTGGCGCCGTTCATGCCGGTCAAGTGCGCGGCCATGCTGGCGCAGATCATGAACGCGGAGGTGGACGTGGCGGCGCTCTCCCTGCGCGAGCATGGCGGCTGGGGCTTGCTTGCGGCGGGGCACGCCTGCGCCCGCCCCGCGCCGGTGTTCCCGCGCATGGAATAGGCCGCGCGCAATGTCTCGAACAGTGGGGCCGCGCCCGGGCGAGAGCCGGGAAGGACGCGGCCGACGTTGAAAAACGACTGGAAGGGTGGCCGAGCGGTTGAAGGCACCGGTCTTGAAAACCGGCAGGGGGCAACCCCTCGTGGGTTCGAATCCCACCCCTTCCGCCAGTTTCATGGCGCGCGGAGGTGCGATTTGCGACCACGGGGATTCTGGCGAGAAATATCCTTGAATTCTTCATGGTTACGACGAACAATCAAATGTGCTATTTCATTGCCTGACGGCGCGGGAAGCCGCGCGGATCGCGCAAGAAGGGGGAGGTTTGACGGGACTGGGGATGGCCGGGATCGGCAAGAGGGTTGTCATCAACTGGTGCTGCCTTTTTCTGTTGGTGTTGGGATCGCTGATCCCCCCGTTGTCATCCCGCGCGGAGCAGGCGTCTCGCGAGACGCCGCGCGCGGAAATCGCGGATGTGGCGCGGGCGAAGGCGCTTGCGCGCGCCGGGCGGCACGAGGCCGCGATTGCCTTGCTGGAAGCCAGAACGCGTCAGGCTCCCCGGGATGTCGAGGCGCTGTTCCTTCTGGCTGGCGAGTATGCGCGCGCGGGGCGGGATGCCAAGGCCATCGAGACCTATCAACTGGTCAGCGCCCTGCGGCCGGAATTGGCCGAGCTGCACGCCAACTTGGCGGCCATTCATCTTCGCAAGGGCGAGCTGGAGGCCGCGGCCAGGGAGATGCGTCTGTATCTTGAACATGATCCGGATTCGCCGGTGGCCCACTCCAATCTGGCCTGGATTTATGCCCGCTTGGCCCTGGCGTACTACCGGAAGGCGAACGAACGCCGGCCCGGTCCGGTGCTGGCGGCCAGAATAAACGCGCTCGAACGCATGCTTTCCGGCCAGGCTTCCCCGCCCGGGATGGGCAAGAAGGAGGGGCAAGGCAAGGGAGCGACGCGGCCATGAGATTTGTCTGTCGTTCGAATCGTCTTGCCGGTGCCTTCATGGCTTGGGTGATGGTTTGGACGGCGATTTCACTCGCATGCGGCCCGGCGTTCGCGGCGCAAGCGACGCCAGTTCGCGAGGCGCGGGCCGGGAAGAATGCAAGCCCGGCCCATGATGCGGCCTCGTTGCGAACCGATGCCAACGCCATCATCAGTCAGGTGCATTACAGCACGACGCCGAAACGCCTCCGCGTGGTGTTCTGGCTGGATCGTCCGGTCAAGTATCGGGTCTTTCTCCAGAACAACCCTGAACAAGTCGTGGTGGACATCGGGCATGCCCGGCTCCAGGCCGATATCCGCGGGTATTTCGTCCGCAATGCCGTGGTGTCCGGCATTTCGGGCAAGCGCGCGTCGGATGGGCTGCGTTTGTCCCTGCCCTTGAAGGAAGAGGTGCGCTTGCGTCCGTTTTTGATGAATCGCGGCCCCGGCAAGGTTTATCTGGTGGTGGATTTGCTGCGACAGGCGCGCGAGCCCGCCGTTGCTTCTGTGTCGGCGAGCGGAGGGAAGTTGGCATCCAGGCCGGACGGCAAGCCCGTCGCCGCGTCGCCGGCCCGGCCGCATGCGGCTGGAAAGGGACGGGCCGGAACCGGCGTGGTCAAAATTAGCGCGGACAAAACCGGCGCGGCCAATTTGCGCGCGGTTCGGGGAAGAGCCTCCGAGGCGACATTGTTCTGGGCCGTTTTGCAGCGCCTGGACCGCGCCTTGAGGGACATCCATCGTCCGCATCAAGCATCGCGGCAAGCCATTGACCGCCTGTTTTCGATTGACTGCGCGGATATTGGTTTATTGGCGGACAAGGGGCGTGCCTTGCGCGAGGAGGCCCGGGCATCGGCGGACGACCCGGGCCTTGATCTGGAAGGCGGGATTCGCAAGGGGCTGGACTGGAGCAATTCCGGCGTGTCCTCCGGCAGCCGTCAGAGTGCGTTCATCGGGCTGAAGTGGGATTTCCTGAACGGAGGCTGGCGGGAAAACCGGGGGCGGGCCAGATGGTATGCGCTGCGCGCCGATCAGGCCGACGTGCTGGCCCGCATGGAGTACGAGGATCGCCTGAACCAGTGCCGGGCCGACCGCATCCCGGATGCCTTCCTGCCGTGGGAGCATCGCTTGCTTTCGCTCAAGGCCGATTTGTTGCGGCGCGTATTGCCCGCGCTCCGGCGCGCCTATCTTCGCGGGGATGCCTTTCTGGAGGATGCGCTGGAGGCGGAGCAGGAGTTGCAGACGACGGGCAATGATCTCGCCGCCATGAGGCCGCGGCTCGCCGGCTTTTCGCGGCGTTCGCTCCTGTTTCCGACGATGTATCCGCTCATCGACGTGGACATGGAAGCGGTGCTTCGAGCCCTGGATGCGGATGGCCTGTTGCATCGTTCCAATGAATTGGCTAGGGAAATCAAGGCCCAGAAACGCGAGAACGCCAGCACGACAAGGCTCTACGCTTTTCTTCGCTACGAGGCCGACGGCTCGGGTTTCCGGCGGCGGGGGCCGGCCGCCGGCTTGCGGTTCGACATTCCCTTGTTCGAGAACACGACGGCCGGCGTGCGCTACTGGCGGGAGGCCAGCCGGGCTCGCGGCCGGCAGATGCTGGAAGCGCGCAAGCGTGATGCCCGGCATGCCTGGCGCAAGTTCGTGGAAGAGCGGGAGCGGGTGATTCGTCAATGGCATCGGTACCACCGCGTCATGGAGCGACTGCGCCGTTCGCGTCTGGATGCGCGTCTGGACGCGGACACCGCCGATGCGCGCGCCGCCGCCGAACGGGCGTTGGAAGCGGTGGACGCCGCCATCGAGCTGGCGCGCGCCGAGGCGCTGCTATATCGGCGCGCCTCGGAGATTTTCAGCTACGCCCATGTGCTGTATCGGCCGGAGTTCATTCGCGTGAGCGCGTTGACGGACGGCGACTGGCGCATGCGTCCGGGACGGCGCGCGGTTTACCTGTGGTCCAAAACATTCAATGCCATGCCCAATGATGTCATTCTTGCCTTCCTGCGGGCCAAGCAGGCGCGCCAGGTCTTGCTCTCGGCCGGGGCGGCGACGGACTGGGGCAAGGCGAGGGATTTCATTCGCCGGGCGCGGCGGGATCGCATCATCGTGACGCCCATGTTCGCCAACAACCGCTGGCTGGAGAAGGGCGGAGCGGCGCGCGCCAGCCGCGCCATTCTGTCCAGGCTGCGTCCGGATGCGACCGTGCCGGTTCGGATGCCGGAAGACGCGCCGGTGCCCCTGCCCGCCCCCGGGCTTCAATCCCTGGGGGGCGAGCCCGTGTCCTTTGAAACGGGCGGGGACGACGCCCGGACAGGCGTGGTTCGCACCGGATTCGCATTCGCGCATCTGGATATCGAACCGCAGGCGATCAAACGCTACAGGCATGACAAGCGCGGTCAGGCCGAGGCATTGATTTCCTTGCTGCGCGAGTTGCGCGCGCGCTTGCCCGGCCGGGTGCGGCTGTCGGCGTCCGTGCCGGTGACGTGGTCGTCCAGCGCATACGAGCAGCTTTCCCGCTTCGCGGATCGCCTGTATTTGATGGATTACGGCTCGCGCGATCCAGCAGTGTTGATCCGGCGGCTGGAGGCCGCGAGAGCCGTCGTTCCCGCAGACAGGCTCGTGGTGGCGCTGCGGGCCTCCGACTTTGCTACCGAGGCGGAGATGGAGCGCGCCGTGAAAGCGATTCGCGCGCGAACCGGCCTGGGCCGCTTCGCCATTCATGCCTTGCGCGACTATCTGAGGCTGGCCGGCGCCAATGCCTTGGGGGCGGACGCCGCGAGGCCGCGCCCATGAAGCTTCGGCACCCCCGGCGCAAGCTGACGCAGTTCGAGGACAAGCCAGCTCCCCGACGCGGCTGGGGAAGGCGGCTGACGCAATGGGCCTATCTCGCGGTGTTGCTGTTTCTGACGCTTTATGCGTTTTTTTACGTCGGCTACCAGTTACTGTATTTCAACCAGCGAGGCCGGGTGGTGGTGCATCATGTGGTCATCGCCTCGGCGCGAGGCGGGCGCATTTTGGAAGAGCCGCACGGCGTGGGGGCGTGCGTGAAGAAGGGGGCGCTTCTCGCGCGCGTGGGCAGTCCTTTTGAATGCCGCCCGTCCCTGGGCAACAGGGCGTTGCGCGATTTGAAGGTGCGGAACACGCTGGATGCCTACAAGTTGCGAACGCTCATCGAGAAACGCAAGCTGGCCCGGACGACGCTGGACGGCCTGAGGCGGCGCCGGGCGATGGAATTGTTTGGCGACAGTCCGGGCCGCATCCGGGCGCTGCGCGACCAGATTGGCGATCTTGATCGGGACATCGCCTTGCTCCGTCAGACCATCCGTCTGCGCCGGGCGGAGATCAAGGAGCTTGCATCCGCGCCGGGCGGTAACGGTTGCGAGGATGAGTTGATCCGGGCGCCGGCGGATGGCGTCATCGTGGCCGTGGAGCGGAAGGCCGACGAAGTGGTGCAGCGGGCCACGCCCATTCTGGATTTCGTGCCCGATCACGCGCCGGTGGAGATTCGCGCGATTTTCAAGAATGACTACTTTGACGATCTGACGCTTGGCAAGCAGGTCAAGATTCGTTTCCCGGATGGCAGCAAAAGCCGCGGGCAGATCGTTCGGATTGAATCCACGTCCGTGCCCGTCGCGATGAATCACATGCGCAAGAACTACATCCCCGAACGCACCCGCGTGCTCACCATCATTCGGCCGCTGGACGACAAGGATGCGATGCTTTGGCGCGCGTTCATGGAGATGGAGGTGGAGGTGATGGGATGGCGCTAGATCCGGTGTTTCTCGTTCTGACGCATGATGCCGCCAAGTTCGTGCCGGAGGGTGGCGCGCGGTTGTCGCCGGACAATCTGGATGACGAGATGGCGTCCAGGGCGGACTTTTTCGTGCTCGATGGCGCGGATGCGGATGAGGCCATGGGGATGCTACGCGATGTGCGCGGCCATGCGAATACGAAGGTCTATCTGAAGCCCGTGGTGCTTGGCGCGGGTGCGGCGCAGGCGCACCCCATTCTGCGGGAAGCCGTGGACGCCGTGGGCAGCGCCGATGAGCGCATGCATCCGGTGGCGCCCGAGCAGGAAGAGTTGATTCACCACATTCTGGCCTCCAAGCATTATCAGCAGAAGATTCCCAACGTGCTTGGCCAGCAGCAACTGTCCATGCGATTGCTCCGTTTCATGGCCTCCCGAGGAAGCATGGAGCAAATGCCCGTGCAGACGACCAGCGCCTTGGGCGGTTACAGCTATCCGAAGCTGGACATGTTCTTTCCGGAAGAGGATGCCAGCATCTGGGAGCTGTTGGAGGAATTGCGGAAGCAGCATCTCATCGAGGGGCGTTTCATTACCCGGGCCTTTCATTGCGTGCATTGCGAGTGCGCGTTTCTCAATTTCATGGAGACCTGCCCGGATTGCGGCTCGCCGAACCTGGAAAGCGAGGAGATGATTCACCATTTCCGCTGCGGTTACGTGGCGGCGATGAGCGAGTACCGCCGGGGCGATGTGCTGGTCTGCCCCAAGTGCGATTTGGGCCTGAAGCACATTGGCGTGGATTATGACAAGCCCTCCCTCATCTTTCGCTGCAATGACTGTCAGTTTGTGTTCGAGGAGCCAGAGCCCTCGACCGTCTGTTACAACTGCGGTCGCCGCACGGCGCCCGAGGATCAGATTCAGCGTACGGTTTACGCCTATTCGATTACCGCCCTTGGCTCCAATGTGGCCTTGTTCGGGCAGGAGCAGCTCTTTAACAGGCTCTTGAAGGAAAATCTTGAACTTATTGATAACGAATCATTTTCTCGCATCGTAAAGATGGAGATGGAGCGGATTCAGCGTTATGGGAAGTCAACGAGCAGCTTGCTGATTCTGGACATCCGGAACCTTTCCGAGGCGTTGTCCCGGCTGGGAGAGCGCAGCGTGGAATTCTACCGTGACATGGCCAATGCCATCGTGGCCGAGATGCGTTCCTCGGACATGATGACCATCGTCGGCCGCTCGGTGGCGAATGTGCTGCTGACCGAGACGGATGTTCAGGGAGCGGAAGCGGTGAAGGAACGCATCATTCAGCGGCTGGACGCCATCTTTCAGGAAGCGCTTTCCATGCCTTCCGGCGCGGAGGGGCGCATCGAGGCCGTGGAGGGCATCCAGTCCTGGGACGAGGGAATGGTCGCCTGAGATGGAAAGCCTTTTTCTCGACAGCATCGAGAAGGTTCAATCGTTCCTCCACTTCATTTTCTACATGGATTCCGAGCATTTCCTGAAGTACTTCTGGTCGTTTCTCGTTTTTGACCTGCCCCGCTACGTGCTGCTCGACTTTCTCGTCATTTTCGCTTATCTACCCTTGAGGAGGAGGCGGGCGAGGCGATACGCCATCGCGCGCAAGCAGTTGTTCAGGGAACGTCCGCTGGTTTCGGTGCTTGTGCCCGGGAAGAACGAGGGCAAGCACTTGGCCGCGTTGGCCGAATCCCTGCGCGGGCAGACGTATTCGAAGCTGGAGCTCATTGTCGTGGATGACGGCTCGGATGATGACACGGAGATCATTGGTCGCAGGCTGAAGCGGAAAGGGCTGATCCGGCACTTCATTCGCAACGAGGAGCGCGGAGGGAAGGCATCCGCCGCCAATACCGCCCTCGCTTACGCCAAGGGGCGATTCATCGTTCACCTGGATGCCGATCTCCACCTGAACCCGGATTCCATCGAGCGCATTCTGATTCCGTTTTTCCTTGAGCCCGCAATCGGGATGGTGGGCGGCGATATCCGTGTGCGCAACGCTTCCGACAGCATCACCACCCGTCTTCAGGCCATCGAATACATGAAGGGGATATCCGTCGGGCGAACGATTGCTTCCATGCTCGGCATGCTGCGTATTGTTGCGGGCGCCTTCGGCGCATTTCGCGCGGATGTTTTGCGTGAGCTGAAGGGTTGGGACGTTGGTCCCGGGCTGGATGGAGACATCACCCTGAAGTTTCGCAAGCTGGGGTGGCGCGTGCATCATGAACCCTACGCCGTGTGTTATACGCAGGTTCCCGATACGCCGATCAAGCTTGCCAAGCAGCGGCTGCGCTGGGATCGTTCCGTGGTGCGCTTTCGCGCCCGCAAGCATGTGGACATGTTGAAGTTCGACCGGAATTTCCGGGTGACCGATTTTGTCACGGTCGCCGAGAACCTGTATTCGAATATCTTTCTGAACCTGCTCTGGTGGGTTTATATCGTGCAGATCACGGTGTTTCAGGCGCCGCTGTTCCCCCGCATCATCATGGTCAACTACCTGCTTTACCTTCTGGCGAACATCGTCGCCTATGCCATTGCCATCGTGTTGCTCAAGGATACGGTGCGCCGCGACGATTTCCATCTGATCTGGTTTCTTCCCCTGATGCCTTTCTATGTTGGTTTCTTTATCCGTGTGGTTCGCACCTACGCTTATGTCACGGAATTCTTGCACGGCGCTTCGTATCAGGATCCTTGGAATCCATGGAAGGTTTCCCGCATTGCCAGAAGGGAGGGAATGTAGGGGTTGGATGGGGATGCATTAGTTGCCGTGGCCGGATAGAATGGGCTTCGCTTCATCTCGCGGATGAGATGGCGGCTTCGGGCCGCGCTGGAGGCTTGCATGGAAGATATCCTGAACCTGCACCCGATCTTTGGTTTGCTGACCGATGCGTCGCGCCAACGGCTTGCCAGGGCGGCCGAGGTTCGGGATTGCGAGGATGGAGATTGCCTGATTCGGGAAAACAAGCCGAACGAAAACCTGTTCCTGGTGATCGAGGGCAAGGTTCGCATTGAGGGAGCGGATGGCGAACTGATTGCCGTGCTTCGCAAGGGAGCCGTGATGGGCGAGATCTCGGCCTCCGGCATCAGCCTTCCGGTGGCCAATGCCATTGCCGATGGCCGGGTTCGCGTGCTGGCCTTGCCGAACCGGGTCGTTGGGGATGTGGCCGAGCGAGAGCCAGCGTTTGGCGAGGCCATGCGCGATTTGGGTCTCCGCAGGGTCGCGGCCCGGTTGTTTGATTCCTCCCTGTGATCTTGACCGCAGGGGGCAGGGCGCGACCGTGTTGCACTTTCCCAAGGGTTCCCTAGATTTCGCCGCGCGCGGGGAAATCTCGCGCTTGCGGTGTCAAACGGAGAGGTGGCTGAGTGGCTGAAAGCGCGCCCCTGCTAAGGGCGTATAGGCTTAAAACCTATCGAGGGTTCGAATCCCTCCCTCTCCGCCATTTTGTTGTCGCGGCGACCGTTGCCTGTCTGTCGCTCGCCGGCTGCGATCGCCAGCAGCCGCAGCGCATCGCCTGGCAGCTGCCGCTGGAAGCGCCGGCCGATCCGCATGGCGCGGATGCGCGCCAGGAACTGCCCGACTGGGCGGCCAAGGCCGAGGGCGGGGCGGAGCTTGCGCTCTTGGACAAGCGCACGGCACGCGTGACGCCCATCCCCCTGCAAATGGGGCAGAGCTTTGACAAGGGCGGCCTCAGCGTTCGCCTTCTGGGCCTGGCGCGGGGCCTGCGCATCCGATCCGGGGCTTACATTGACGATGAAAATGTGCATAATCCCGCCGCGTTCGTGGAGGTCGGCCACGACGGCAAGGTGGCGTATCGGGGCTGGCTATACCGGGACTTCCCGGAGCTGTTCGGCCCTGATCTGGCGGGTTGGAAACTGTGGCTGAAGTCCGTTAGCATTGCCGCCCCGCCGGATGCCGATGCGCCGCGGGAGACCCAACGCACCCGTAGCTCAGCTGGATAGAGCATCAGACTACGAATCTGAGGGTCGGGCGTTCGAATCGCTCCGGGTGCGCCATCTTTCTTGATGCGAAGGCCGCGCGACATGCGCGGCCTTTGTCGTTTCCGCCGGCTTGTCTTGCCATTCTTTGCCGGCCTGTTGTAGCCGGCGTCAGGAGCGCTTCAGCGGCTTGATGACGTGGGCCACGATGTGCAGGCCCGTCTTTTCGTCCACGGCCTTGTAGATGGTGATGAGGTCGCGCGTGTCACCCTTTTCGTAGTGCACGGTGTAGGAAAAGATATAGGCATCGTAGCGATACTTGGCGTCGCGCTGGCTGAATACCAGGTCGCGGCCCTTCACATGGCCGAGCCTCTCGCGGAGTTTCACGAGCCGCGCCTTCCATTGCGCGCGGGGATATTCCTCGTAGAAGCGCTTGCCATAGAGGGACAGGGCCGTGCCCCAGTCCTCTTGGTCGATGGCCGCATAGAGCTTGTCGAGCATCCTGGCGGCGTCTTCCTGCTGGTTGGCCTGGTAAGGGGTGCAGGCGGCGATGGCCAGCGCCAAGAACACGGTGCCGAGGAGACGTTTCATGTCGCGATGCTCGCGCAGGCATCTCGCAAATGCAACGGCCGTTCGCTACATTCATATCATGCGAAAGGGGCGCACCTTGCGGAGGGGGCCATGAGGCGGGCGGACAGGCGTCGAAGCATCCGGGCCTGGGCGATGTATGACTGGGCCAACTCCGCCTTCGCCACGGCGGTGATGGCGGGTTTCTTCCCCATCCATTTCAAGCAATACTGGGCGGCCGGCATGGCGGCCAGCGAAAGCACGTTCTGGCTGGGGCTGGCCAACGGCGCGGCCGGCCTGATGGTGGCCGTGATGGCGCCGGTGCTGGGCGCGGTGGCCGATCGTTGCGGCGCGAAGAAGCGCCTGCTGCTGGCCTTCGTGGGGCTGGGCATCGTGATGACGGGCGGGCTGTTCTTCGCCCGCGAGGGGGCGTGGGTGGCGGCCATGCTGCTGTATGCGCTGGCCGCCATCGGTTTCTCGGCGGGCAACGTGTTTTACGACGCATTGCTCACCGACGTGGCCGCGCCCGGCGAACTCGATCGCGTTTCGGCGCTGGGCTACGGGCTGGGTTACCTGGGCGGCGGACTGCTGTTTGCGCTGGACGTGGCGGCGGTGACGCATCCGCACTGGTTTGGCCTGGCCGGGACGGACGCGGCCGTGCGCGCCGCGTTTCTGAGCGTGGCGCTCTGGTGGGCCGCGTTTTCGCTGCCGCTGATCTGGCGGGTGCGCGAGTCCGCGCCGGCAATCTCGCCGCCCATCCTGGAGGCGGCCCGCGCGGGGGTCGCGGAGCTGGCTGACACCTTTCATCACGTGCGCCGTTTCCGCGCCGTGTGGCTGTTCCTGGTGGCCTATTGGCTCTACATCGACGGGGTGGGCACCATCGCCCGCATGGCGCTGGACTATGGCTTGGCGCTGGGCATTGACGCCGGGGCGCTGATCGGGGCGCTGCTGTTGACGCAGTTCGTGGCCTTTCCGGCCGCCATCGTCTTCGGCCGGGTGGGGGAACGCTACGGCCCCAAGGCCGGCATCCTCGTCGGCATCGGCGTCTATGCCGGCCTGTGCGTGTGGAGCCTGTTCATGAAGGATGCGCGGGATTTCTGGTGGCTGGCGGGCGTTTCGGGGCTGGTGATGGGCGGCGTGCAGTCCCTGAGCCGCTCGCTGTATGCAAGGCTGATCCCGCGCGACAAGGCGGGCGAGTTCTTCGGCTTCTACAACATGATGGGCAAGTTCGCGGCCATTCTCGGCCCCGTGCTGATGGCGGTGGTCAGCCTCGCCTCGGGCAGCAACCGGTTGGCGGTGCTGAGCGTGGCGGTGCTGTTCCTGGCCGGCGGCGCGGTGCTGTGGCGCGTGCAGGTGAGGTCGGCGGCGGGCGGCTGATGCGCGCGATTTGGCCCGAGCGGCGTTTTCTGCCAGAATGAACATGGGATTTCGAGAGCAACCGTGAAAAGGAGGAAGCGATGACCGGAGCAATGGTGGCCTTGGGCCTGATGGGCGCGGTGGTGCTGTTCATCGTCGTCAGCTACAACCGGCTGGTTCGCCTGCGCAACCAGTTCAAGAACGCGTTCGCGCAGATCGACGTGCAGCTCAAGCGGCGATACGACCTGATTCCGAACCTGGTCGAGACGGCCAAGGCATATCTGAAGCATGAGCGGGAGACGCTGGAGGTGGTGACGGAGGCGCGGGCGCGGGCCGTGGCCGCCCATGAGCGGGCCGCCCGCGATCCGTCGGACGCCTCGGCGATGCAGGCGCTGATGGGCGCGGAGGGGGCGCTGGCTGGCGCCCTGGGCCGACTGAACGTGGCCATCGAGGCTTATCCCGAGCTGAAGGCGGATGCGAACATGCGCCAGCTCTTCGAGGAGCTGACCACGACCGAGAACCGCGTGGGCTTCGCGCGGCAGGCCTACAACGACGCCGTGATGACCTACAACACCCGGCGCGAGAGCTTTCCGGACAACCTGATTGCCTCGTGGTTCGGTTTTGGCCCGGCGCAGTTGTATGAAATCGAGAACGCCGCCGAGAAGGAGCCGGTGCGGGTGTCGTTCAGCTAACGGGGGAGTTTCCCCGCCATGAACTTTTTCGAGGCCCAGGAGGATGCGCGCCGGCGCACGGCGCTGCTGGTAGGCCTGTTCGCGCTGGCGGTGGCGGGCGTGACGGCGGCGGTGTATGCGGTCATCAGCCTGCTGCTGCCGTTTCTGTGGCGCGTCGCGCCCGATTACCGCTTCTGGGACATGGAGCGCATGCTGTGGACGGACGCGGTGACGCTGGCCGTGATCCTGGGCGGCAGTCTCTACAAGTCCGCGATGCTGCGCGCCGGCGGCGGGCCGGGGGTGGCCGAGTCCCTCGGTGGGCGGCGCATCATGCCCAACAGCGATGATTTCCTGGAACGGCGGCTGCTGAACGTGGTGGAGGAGATGGCCATCGCCTCCGGCGTGCCCGCGCCGCCGGTGTTCCTGCTGGAGGATGCGGGCATCAACGCGTTCGCCGTCGGGTTCTCGCCGCGCGACGCGGCCATCGGCGTCACGCGCGGGGCGATGGAACTGCTGAGCCGAGAGCAGTTGCAGGGCGTCATCGCGCACGAGTTCAGCCACCTGCTGAACGGGGACACGCTCATCAAGATGCGCCTGATGGGGCTCCTGTTCGGCATCATGCTGGTCAGCGACGCCGGCATGCACTTGCTCAGCGGTTCGATGCGGCTGTCCATGGCGCGCCGCGGGACACTGGCCCGGCGGCAGGGCGGCGGCGCGCCGCCGGCCTTGATGCTGCTGGGGTTCCTGCTGTTCATGGCGGGGCTCATCGGCATGGTGCTGGCCGATCTCATCAAGCGCGCGGTGTCGCGCCAGCGCGAGTTCCTGGCCGACGCGGCCGCCGTGCAGTTCACGCGCAATCCCGAGGGGCTGGCCGGGGCGCTGAAGATCATCGGCGGCTACAAACAGGGGGGGCGCATCGTCCAGCCGGCCGCGCACCAGGCCAGTCATCTCTTTTTTTGCAACGCGCTGTCCGCCTCGGCATCGGGCAGTTGGTGGGCCACGCATCCGCCGCTGGCGGAGCGCATCCGGCGGCTGGATCCGTCCTTTCGCGGTCGGCTGGAAACGGTGGATGCCGAAGCGCTGGCCGCGCGGGTGCGGCGGGAGGCCGAGTCGCCCGTCTCGATGGCGGTTGCGACGGGCGGGGTTGAGCCTGGCCGGGCGACGGCGGAGGGACTGGCGGATAGCGTGGGCGCGCCCGGGCCGGCGCAGGCCGCAATGGCGCGCGAGATGCTGGCCCGCATTCCCGAGTCGCTGCGTCGGCTGGCGCGCGAGCCGCATTCCGCGCGGGCGATGGCCTATGCGCTGCTGCTGAGTGGGCGGCGGGAGGTTCGCAAGCGGCAACTGGCGCTGCTGCGTGACAAGGCGCCGGATGGGGATTTTGACCTGCTGCTTGACCTGGAGCCGCGCGTCTCCCGGCTGGAGGCGGAGCTCCGGTTGCCGCTGGCGCAGGTGCTGCTGCCGGCCCTGGAATGCCAGTCCGGGCCGCAATACCGTACCTTCCGCGATGCGCTGGAGGCGCTGATACGGGCCGATGGGCGCGTGAGCCTGTTCGAATACGGCCTGCGGCGCATCCTGCTTGCGCGCCTGGATGCGACCTTCGGCGAGGCGCGGCCGCCGGAGGTTCGCCACGAGCGACTGGCCCAGGTGCTGGATGCGGCGCGGGTGCTGCTGGGCACGCTGGCATGGGCGGGCGCCCGGGACGAAGCCGGCGCGCGACATGCGTTTGCGCGCGGCATGCAGGTGCTGGCTCCGAAGGGTGGCGGGAAGGCGGGCTTGCCCGAGCGCAAGGCGCTGGGGCTCAGGACGCTGGATGCGGCGCTCGACCGCTGGGAATTCGCCGCGCCCGCGCTCAAGAAGCGCCTGCTGGAGGCGGCGGCCGCCTGCGTCATGGCCGATGGCCGCGCCCACCTGCGCGAGATGGAGCTTTTGCGCGTCTTCGCGGCCAGTCTGGACTGCCCGATGCCGCCGCTGCCCGGCGCGCCGGATGCCGACGAGGAAGCCATCGCCTGGCCGGGGAGCGCGCCATGAATGGTTTGCGCGGGCTGCCGGTCTTGCTGGTCCTGGCCATGCTGTCGGCAGGGCCTGGCATGCCAACAGCCAAAGGAGGTGAAACCATGAGTGATGCACTGAGCATTTCGTCGCCCGCTTTCCAGGATGGCGGCGGGATTCCGTCGAAGTACACCTGCGAGGGCGAGGATATCTCGCCGCCGCTCTCGTTCGCCGGCGCGCCGGCGGGAGCGCGCAGCCTGGCGCTGATCGTGGACGACCCGGATGCGCCCGACCCCGCGGCACCGAAGATGACCTGGGTGCATTGGGTGCTCTACAACCTGCCGCCGGATGCGACGGGATTGGAGGAGGGCGTTCGACGCCTGCCCTCGGGCACGCTGGAGGGCGTCAACGACTGGCGGCGCACCGGCTACGGCGGCCCATGCCCGCCCATCGGTCGCCATCGTTATTTCTTCAAGCTCTATGCGCTGGATGTTGTGCTGCCCGACCTGCACGCGCCGACCAAGGCCGACCTGGAGCGGGCCATGCAGGGGCATGTGCTGGCGCGGGCGACGATGATGGGGACGTATCAAAAGGGCGACTGAGCAACGCTCTCCTCAGGGCCGGCGACGCAACAGGCACAGGAAGAACCCGGAGGTGCGCGCATCGGGCAGGATGCGCCGCGCTCGTTGCACGTCTGGATGGAAGGCGCGCCCGCGCCACTCGGTCAGGCCGGGCTGCGCGCGCACCCACCCCGGCAGGCTCGGGGGGGCGACCTCGACGGCATCGCCGAAAACGCGCAGGGCGTCATGCACCACGCTTTCGTTTTCCTCCGGCGCGAACGAGCAGGTGGCATAGAGCAGGGCGCCGCCGGGCTTCAGGCAGCGGATGCCGGCGCGGATGAGGCCCTTCTGCTTGCGGCGCATTTCACCGATCTTGCGCGGGCTCCAGTAGCGGAAGGTCTCCGGCTCACCGGCCCGGAAGCGCGCCTCGCTGGAGCAGGGCGCGTCCACCATCACGCGATCGCAGGCCTCCGACAGGCAGCGCCAGGCGGCGCGGCCATCCATGCAGCGGGTTTCCACGCATGCCAATCCCTGCTTCTCCAGGTTGCCGCGCAGCTTGAAGAAGCGCTTCTTCACCGCCTCGATGGCGATGATGCGCCCCCGGCCGGACATGCGGCAGGCGATGTGCGCCGTCTTGCCGCCCGGAGCGGCGCAGAGGTCGAGCACGGTTTCGCCGGGCTGCGGGTCGAGCGCCAGGGTGGCGAGCTGGCTGGCCAGCCCCTGCGCATACAGATCCCCCGCCGCCACCAAGGGGTGCGCCAGCAGAGCCGCGCGCTGCCCGGCCGGGACGATGAGCGTCTCGGGCAGGCCGGGCAGGGGAGCCGCGGCGAGCCCGTCGGCTCGCAGCCGTGAGCGCACCGCCTCGGTGGTCGTGCGCAGCGTGTTCACCCGCACGGCGCAGGCGCGGGGCCGGCGGAAGCTGGCGAGGAAGTCCGGCCACTCCGCCTCGGGCACGATGGCCCGGCAACGATCGACGAAGGCGGCCGGCAGGCCGTGTTCGAGCTGATCCTTCAAGCGGTTCCGCTTATAAGCGCACCCGGCGCAGGCGCAGCGCGTTGGAGATGACGGTCACCGAGGAGAAGCTCATCGCCGCCGCCGCGATGACCGGCGACAGCAGCAGCCCGAAGACCGGGTACAGCGCGCCGGCCGCAACCGGCACGCCAAGCGTGTTGTAGGCAAAGGCCCAGAACAGGTTCTGCCGGATGTTGCGCATCACGGCGCGCGAAAGCCTGCGCGCGCGCACGATGCCGGTGAGATCGCCCTTGACCAGCGTAATGCCGGCCGATTCCATTGCCACGTCCGTGCCCGTGCCCATGGCAATGCCGACGTGGGCGGCGGCCAGCGCCGGCGCATCGTTGATGCCGTCGCCGGCCATCGCCACCGTCCGCCCCTCGGCCTGGAGGGCGCGCACGACCTCGGCCTTGCGATCGGGCAACACCTCGGCCTCGAAGCGGTCGATGCCCAGTTGTTCGGCCACGGCGCGCGCGGTGTCGCGCTGGTCGCCGGTCAGCATCACGATTTCGATGCCTTCCTCGTGCAGGGCGCGGATGGCCTCGGGCGTCGTCGCCTTCACCGGGTCGGCCACCGCGAAGGCGCAGGCCGCCCGGCCATCCACGGCCATCAGCACCACGGTCGCCCCTTCTGCCTGGCGCTCGGCCGCCCACGCGGCCAGTCCGGCGGCGTCCACGCCCTGGCGTTCCATCAGCGCCGCGTTGCCCAGCGCGATCTCGCGCCCGTCCACGCAGGCCATCACCCCATGACCGGCGACGGCCTCGAATGCGTCGGGCCGCGAAAGCGTCAGGTTCCGCGCTCGCGAGGCGGAGACGATGGCGGCCGCCAGCGGGTGTTCGCTGCCCTGCTCGGCGCTGGCGGCCAGGGCGAGCGCTTCGTCTTCCGCCAGGCCCTCGGCGCAATGGATGGCGGTGAGGGCGGGCCTCCCTTCCGTCAGCGTGCCGGTCTTGTCCACGACCAGCGTGTCAACCTTCTCCATGATTTCCAGCGCCTCGGCATTCCTGATGAGCACGCCGGCCTGAGCGCCCCGGCCGGTGCCGACCATGATGGAGATCGGTGTGGCCAATCCCAGCGCGCAAGGGCAGGCGATGATGAGCACGGCCACCGCATTCACGATCGCATGGGCCAGCCTCGGCTCGGGGCCGAAGGCATACCAGGCGAAGAAGGCGAGGATGGCGACGGCGACGACGGCCGGCACGAAGTATCCGGCCACGGTGTCGGCCAGCTTCTGGATCGGCGCGCGAGAGCGCTGCGCTTCGGCCACCATCTGCACGATGCGCGCCAGCAGGGTGTCCGCGCCCACCTTCTCGGCCCGCATCAAGAGCGTGCCGCTGCCGTTCACGGTGCCGGCGATCAGGGTGTCTCCGGCGGATTTGCCAACCGGGGTTGGCTCGCCGGTCACCATGGACTCGTCCACGTGGCTTTCGCCCTCGATCACGACGCCGTCCACCGGGACCTTCTCCCCCGGTCGCACGCGCAGCACGTCGCCCACGCGCACCTGATCTAGCGGCACGTCCTGCTCGGTTCCGTCCTCCATGAGCTTGCGGGCGGTGTTCGGGGCCAGCCCCAGGAGCAGCTTGATGGCCTCGTTGGTGCGCGAGCGCGCCTTGAGTTCCAGCACCTGCCCGAGCAGCACCAGCGCCACGATGACGGCCGAGGCCTCGAAATAAACGGCCACGCGGCCATCGTCCATGCGCATCACCGGCGGGAAGATATTCGGCGCGACCAGCGCCACGACGCTGTAGGCGAAGGCGACGCCCACGCCCAGGCCGATGAGCGTGAACATGTTGAGATTCCAAGTCTTGAGAGAGAGCCAGAAACGCTCGAAGAAGGGCTTGCCGCCCCAGAGCACCACCGGCGCGGCCAGCGCGAACTCGATCCATTGCACCACGCGGTGGGTGAGAATGCCCGGCAGCCAGCCGGGCGCGAGATCAGCCGCCATCGCCAGCAGGAACAGTGGCGCGGCCAGTGCCGCGCTGATGCGCAAGCGGCGGGTCATGTCCTCCAGTTCGGGGTTCTCCTCCTCGGCGGCCAGCGTCGGCGCGGCCATCGGCTCCAGCGCCATGCCGCAGACTTTGCATATGCCCGGGCCTTGCTGCTCCTGCCCCGGGCACATCGGGCAGAAATAGATGGCGTCGGCATCCGCGGGCGTCGTTGTCCTGGCGGGGGCGGGCGCATGCGCCCCGGGCACATCCTTGCCCTCGTAGGCGGCCGGGTCGGCCCGGAACTTCTCGATGCAGTGTTCGGAGCAGAACAGGTACTCGTGGCCCTGATGCTCGACGCGGTTGGTCGAGTGCCGCGGCACCTTCATGCCGCAGACAGGATCAATGGCCGCATCCTCGCCGACGTAGTCGTTCGGGCTTTCGTTGAATCGCTCCAGGCAATGCGCGCTGCAAAAGCGGAATTCCGCGCCGCGAAACGTACGCGTGTGCTCGCTGGACTCATCCACCTCCATGCCGCAGACGGGATCGTGAATCAGTCGGGTTCTGTCGTTCAAGTCGCCTCCGTTATTGCGTGTCGCCCTCGCATCGTAGCGACGCCGGCATAGTTCATCATTCTCGGACGCAACTTACAAATGCCCATGCCATCCGCGTTCCTGGCGCTTCTGCAGGTTCGTCAGCACCATGCCGTAGATCAGCGGCAGCACGATCAGGCAGAGCAGGGTGGTGGTGACCATGCCGCCGATCATGGGGGCGGCGATGCGCTGCATGACGTCACTGCCCGTGCCCGAGCCCCACATGATGGGCAACAGCCCCGCGATGACGGCGGTAGCGGTCATCGCAATCGGGCGCACGCGCTTGCCCGTGCCAGCCTGCACCGCATCCATGACCTCGGTCGTGGTCAGCGCCGCGCCCTTGGCCTGCCTGCGCGCGTCCACTTCCTGATCGATGAAGGTGAGCA
>JALVTX010000251.1 GCA_027035825.1 Mariprofundaceae bacterium | reverse complement strand
CGCGAGCGCCTGCGCGAACTGACCTCGCTGTCGGATTTCGTCAACGAGATGGCGAACCGGCTGCCGTGGCGGCACCAGCCCTTCGTGGGGCAGAACGCCTTCGCCCACAAGGGCGGCGTCCACGTCTCGGCGGTGCGCAAGCTGGCCCGGCTCTACGAGCACGTGCCGCCGGAGGCGGTGGGCAACCGGCAGCGCATCACCGTTTCCGATCAGGCGGGGCGCAGCAACGTGCTGGTGATGGCGGCCCGGGCCGGCTTCGGCCTGAAGCTGGATGCGGACGATCCGGCCGTGGCGGAGCTGGTGCGGCGGGTCAAGGAGCTGGAGGATCAGGGCTTCGCCTTCGAGGGCGCGGAGGCCTCGTTCCACCTGATGCTGCTGAAGGCCAAGGGGCGCTTCCGTCACTTCTTCGAGCTGGAGGGATTTCGCGTCATCGACGAGAAGCGGGCGCATGACGAAACGCCGCTGGCCGAGGCCACGGTGATGGTGCGGGTGGGCGGTCGCGTGGCGCACACCGCCAGCCTCGGCAACGGGCCGGTCAACGCGATGGACCGGGCGCTGCGCGCCGCGCTGGCTGATTTCTATCCCTCGCTGGGCGAGCTGCGGCTGGTGGACTACAAGGTGCGGGTGCTGTCCACCCGCAAGGCCACGGAGGCTGCGGTGCGCGTGCTCATCGAATCCACCGACGGCCGGCGCAAGTGGGGCACGGTGGGCGTGTCCACGAACATCATCGACGCCAGTTATCAGGCGCTGGTGGACGCCATCGAGTACAAGCTGATGCTGGATGGCGTTGAGCCGCCCGGATGATATCGGGTGGCTCCATCCAGGACGGTCGTTCGTCCATGATCGTGGGACATCTGCTATAATAGCAAGATACGACAGGAGGTGGCGATGAGTCTGAAGGAGAAGCGCTGCGAACCCTGCCAGGGCGGGGTGCCGCCGATGACGCGCGAGGCCGCCCGCGCGATGCTGGCCTCCGTGCCCGGCTGGGAGCTGAACGACGAGGGCACGCGGCTGATGCGCAAGTTCACCTTTCCCGATTTCGCGGCGGCGCAGGCCTTTGCCCAGCGCGTGGGCGAACTGGCCGAGGCCGAGGGGCATCACCCGGTGTTGAGCTACAGTTGGGGCTGGTGCACGGTGGAGTTCTACACGCACAAGATCGGCGGCCTGCACGAGAACGATTTCATCATGGCCGCCAAGGTGAACGACCTGGGCGAATAGGGCTCATCCTTATATGGATGTGGATGGCGGCGACCCCGCCCCAATGAGTGCGCCCCATTGAGCGCGAACTTGCCTTGGTCAGCCCAGCCGCCGGCAGGCCTGCTCCCGGTAACGTTCCTCGATGTGCAGCGGCGCGTGCGGACGCAGCATCGAAAGCCGCCAGCGCAGGGCCTCCAGCCGGCGCGCGGCCTGGCGGCGTTCGCCGACATCCGTGGCGCAGGCCAGAAGCTGCTCCAGTGAATGGATGTCCCGTCTCAGCTCGACTTCCGGCGGGATGAATCCGGCGTTTTTCAACACTCGGTAGGCCATCCTGAGCTCCGGCGGAACGAAGGGGTTGTCCTCCTCCAGTTTCAGCGGCTTCCCCGCCCCCGGCAGCCCGTCCAGTTCTCCCCGCGCCTGCGCCTCGCGGATGCGCTGCTCGGCGATGCGCGCCACGATGTTCAAAGCCGAACTCCTAGGCGGATGCCAACTGCCGCAGCACGTAGCGCAGGATGCCGCCGTGGCGGTAGTAGTCCCATTCCTTCGGCGTGTCGATGCGCACGATCGCGGTGAAGCGCTTGCCATCGGCCTCCACCTCCACCTCGGGCGCGCCTTCGCGGACGCCCCGGATCGCAAACGACTCGCGGCCGCTCAGGCCGAGCGATTCGGCGTTCTCGCCGTCCGCGAACTGCAAGGGCAGGATGCCCATGCCGACCAGGTTGGAGCGGTGGATGCGCTCGTAGCTTTCGGCGATGACAGCTCGCACGCCGAGCAGCGCCGGCCCCTTGGCGGCCCAGTCGCGGCTGGAGCCGGAGCCGTATTCCTTGCCGGCGATGATGATGGCCGGCACGCCCTCCTCGCGGTAGCGCATCGCGGCGTCATAGATGCTCATCTGCTCGCCGTCCGGCAGGTGGACGGTGACGCCGCCCTCGGTGCCGGGCGCCAGCCGGTTGCGCAGGCGCACGTTGGCAAACGTGCCGCGCATCATCACCTCGTGGTTGCCGCGGCGGGAGCCGTAGGAGTTGAAGTCCCTGGGCTGCACGCCCTTGGCGATGAGGTAGCGCCCGGCCGGCGAATCCGGCTCGATGCGTCCGGCGGGCGAGATGTGGTCGGTGGTCACCGAATCGCCGAGCAGCGCCAGCACGCGCGCGCCCTCGATGTCCGCCAGCTTGTCCGGCTCGTGGCCCATGCCCGCGAAATAGGGCGGGTTCTGGATGTAGGTGGATTCGGGATCCCAGGCGAAGCGCCGGCCGGACGGAGCATCCAGCCCGCGCCAGTTGTCGTCGCCGGCGAACACGTCGGCATAGGACTCGGTGAACTGCTCGCGGCGCACCCTGGCCACCGCCTCGGCGATCTCGGCCTGGGTCGGCCAGATGTCCTTGAGGAACACCTCGCGTCCGTCGGGCGTCACGCCCAAGGGTTCGCGGGCCAGGTCGATGTCCATGCGGCCGGCAATCGCGTAGGCGACCACCAGCGGCGGGCTGGCCAGGTAGTTCATGCGCACCTCGGGGTGCACGCGACCCTCGAAGTTGCGGTTGCCGGAGAGCACCGAGCAGACCGAGAGGCTCCCTTCGGCGATGGCGCGCGAGACCGGCTCCGGCAGCGGGCCGGAGTTGCCGATACAGGTGGTGCAGCCGTAGCCGACCACGTGGAAGCCCAGCCGCTTGAGCGGCTCCATCAGCCCGGCGTCCTCCAGGTAGCGGGAAACGACCATGGAGCCCGGCCCCAGCGAGGTCTTGACCCAGGGCGCGGCCGCAAGCCCCAGTTCGGCGGCCTTTTGCGCCACCAGCCCGGCGCCCAGCATCACCGAGGGATTGGAGGTGTTGGTGCAGGAGGTGATGGCGGCGATGACCACGGCGCCGTCCTTGAGTGTGGCCTTGCGTCCGTTGATCTCGATGTCCACGGGCGTGGACGCAAGCCCCGCCTCGGCGCGGACGCTCTCCAGCGCCTCTTCGAACGCGACCTTGGAGCGCGAGAGCGCGATGCGATCCTGCGGCCGCTTGGGGCCGGCGATGGAGGGCTCCACCGTGCCCATGTCGAGGCTCAGGGTTTCGCTGTATTCGGCGCGCGCATCGGTGCGGAACATGCCCTGCGCCCGGGCGTAGGCCTCCACCAGCGCCACCTGCTCCTCGGAGCGCCCGGTCAGCCGCAGGTAGTTCAGGGTCTCGTCGTCGATGGGGAAGATGCCGCAGGTCGCGCCGTATTCCGGCGCCATGTTGGCGATGGTGGCGCGGTCGGCCAGCGGCAGGTGATCCAGCCCGCTGCCAAAGAACTCGACGAACTTGCCCACCACGCCGTGGCGGCGGAGCATCTCCACGATGGTCAGCACCAGGTCGGTGGCGGTCGCGCCTTCCGGCAGCCGGCCGGTCAGCTCGAAGCCGACCACCTTCGGCACCAGCATCGAGATGGGCTGGCCGAGCATCGCGGCCTCGGCCTCGATGCCGCCCACGCCCCAGCCCAGCACGCCGAGGCCGTTGATCATCGTCGTGTGGCTGTCGGTGCCCACCAGCGTGTCCGGGTAGGCGACGCCGGCCTCGTCCACGAACACGACGCGCGCCAGGTGCTCCAGGTTCACCTGGTGCACGATGCCGGTGTCCGGCGGCACGACGCGGAAGTTGTCGAAGGCCTGCTGCCCCCACTTGAGGAAGGCGTAGCGCTCGCGGTTGCGCTCGAACTCGATGGCCGCGTTGCGGGCGAAGGCGTCGTCGGAGCCGAAGGCGTCCACCTGCACCGAGTGGTCGATGACCAGTTCGGCCGGGGCCAGCGGGTTGATGCGCGCGGGGTCGCCGCCCAGGTCGGCCATCGCGTCGCGCATCGCGGCCAGATCCACCACCGCGGGCACGCCGGTGAAGTCCTGCATCAGCACGCGCGCGGGCATGTAGGCGATTTCATGCGATGGATCGGCCTTTGCATCCCAGTTCGCCAACCGCTCGATGTCGGCCGCCGTCACCACCTCGCCGTCCTCGCGGCGAAGCAGGTTTTCCAGCAGGATCTTCAGCGAGAAGGGCAGGCGATCCACGTCGCCGGCGGCATGGATGTCGTGGAAGGCGTAGTTCTTTCCGCCGACCTTCAGTGTGGATCGGGCGTCAAAGCGATTCGTCACGGGCGGCTCCTATGGTTTCATGATGGCCGCGAAAGCTAAGGCATCTCCGGGCAATCCGCCATGCGCCGCGTTCAGCATAAAAAAGCGGGAGGCGAGCATGCGCCTCCCGCTTGCTCCGGCGATGCCCGCCCGTTTCCTAGCGGGCGTGCCGGAGCCGGTTCCACCGGCCTTCCAACCGCGGCCGGAAATGCCAGGCGATGGCCGCGGTCAGGATGCCCCCGCAAGTCAGCAATGCGAAGGCTTCGGCAGCCGGGGTCTGCCATATGGCCGCGTATATCAGCGAGCCGATCGCGGCCAGGGTGGACAGAATGATGGTTGCCAGCCGCATACGCATCACCTCCTTGCTCA